>JAJTHU010000338.1 GCA_021300055.1 Nitrosomonadaceae bacterium
GTTGCGATGCGATCGATCTCGACCTCGGCGTACGCGCTGACGCAACACGGCTGACCCAGGTGCTCATCAACTTACTTACCAATGCCTTGAAGTACAACCGGCCCGGTGGCAACGTGTTCGTGCGTGTGCTCCCAACAGCAGATCACATCGCACTTTCCGTTGAGGACACTGGCTACGGCATCCAGCCGAAGAACCTTGTGCGCATCTTCCATCTATTCGAACGCGCCGATGCAGCCGAGAGCACCATCGGTGGCGCGGGTATCGGGCTGGCGCTCGCGAAGTACTACGTCGAGCGCATGCAGGGTCGAATTGAGGTGACCAGCATCGTCGGCGTCGGCAGCCGCTTCACGGTCACGCTGCCGCGCGGGAACCTCGGAGGCCCAACCACGAGTGGGACGCTACCCGACGCGGCGACCTCCGCATAGCATTCGCGAACGTCGCCACTATTCCGCGACGCTATCCTCGCCAACTGGTGCGGCTCTGGTTCCGGACTCGCCCGCCGCAAAAAATGCCACGGGCTCCGCAGCATCGCGCGTACGGCGCATCGGCGGCAAGCTTTGCCAAATGCGGCGACCATAGGGCTTATCGACAAGCCGTGTATCGCCAATCATCAATACGCCGCGGTCGTTCTCATCGCGAATCAAGCGCCCTGCTCCCTGTTTGAGCGTGATGGCCGCGTGTGGCACTTGATACTGCATGAACGCATTACCGCCCCCCGCGTCGATCGCTGCGATGCGTGCGGCGAGCACTGGATCGTCGGGCGATGCAAACGGCAACTTGTCGATGACAACGACCGACAACTTCGCACCCTGGACGTCGACACCTTCCCAAAACGAATGGCTCGCCACCAGCACGGCGTTACCCAAGGTTCGAAATCGCTCGAGCAATTCAGAGCGCGTGCCCTCGCTCTGTGAGAGCAACGGAAAGTCCAGTTTGCGCGCGGCCAATTCGGTTTGCAGCAGTTGATGCGCGCGATCCATGGCGCGTAGCGACGTGAAGAGCAAGAAAGTTCGCCCACCCGCGGCTTCGATAAGCGGCAATGCGGCCATCACCACGGCCTCTGTGTGCTCTGGCGTGTTGGGTGCGGGCAGCGTTGCAGGAAGATAGAGCAATGCTTGATTCGGATAATCGAACGGAGATTGCCATAACGCAGTAACGACCTGGCGCTCATTGAACGGGTCATCAAATTCATCAGCCGAGGCCGCATCCGGTGGCATCAACCCCATCTCTGCTTGGTAGTGACCGAACTCGCCCCTCACCGCCAGTGTGGCCGATGTAAACACCCAAGCGCGCTTTTGTCCAAACACTTGCTTCTGAAAAATGTTGGCAACCGAAAGCGGTGTGAGGTGAAACGCCAGCGACTGTGAGAACGCCTCCGCCCAACGCACGTAGCCCTCGACGTTCGTGTCTTGCCAACCCGCCATGCGCTGTGCAAATTCATCAGCACGCGTCATACAGTTGGCCAACTCCTGCGCGCGATCCGCTTGGCTCTCAAGCATTTCGCGCAGCGTGAGCAATGCCTCTTGGGCGTTTGTGTACGCCTCCTGAAATCCTTCGCGTGACGCCACTTCGCGTCCGGGCATTTTGGCGAAGTCTTCGGCAACAGCAAGCCGCAAGTCGCGCGCGGCGAGATCGAGCTCCCCCGAGGCCTCCTGCAAATCCTTGAAGTCCGCTGCGTGTTGAATACCCATGTTGCGTGCATCACGCGCGAGCTCAATGAGCTGCGATGTCGATACGGACTGTCCAAAGAACATCGTCGCCGTCGAAGGTAACTGGTGCGCCTCGTCAAAAATGACCGTATTGCATGCCGGCAACAAATCCTGTGCGCCGTCGTCCTTCAAAACTAGGTCGGCAAAGAACAAGTGGTGATTCACGACGACCACCTCCGCCTCTAGCGCGGCTTTGCGCGCCTTCATCACAAAGCACTCTTCGAAGCGGCTGCACTGTGAGCCGAGGCAGTTCTCGCGCGTGGAAATTGCATGCGACCAAACGCTCGCCCGCTCCGGTACCTCGGGCAGCTCAGAGCGGTCTCCCGTACCAGCGCCGTCAAGGCTTCGGTTGGCGAAGCGTTTGATCGCGTGGATATGCTTTACGTCGTCTTTGTTGGAAAAGCGCCCGTCGGAGACAGCGTTCTCCATATGATTCAAGCAAACGTAATTCGCGCGCCCCTTCAGCAGGGCCGTCGTGACCGGCACGCTGAGCGCCTCGCGCACCGTTGGGATATCGCGATGGTAGAGCTGGTCTTGTAGCGTTTTGGTGCCGGTCGAAATAATCACCTTGCCGCCAGAGCGCAATGCCGGCACGAGATACGCAAAGGTCTTTCCGGTGCCTGTCCCCGCCTCGGCGATCAACACGTTCGCGTGTTGGATGGCCGACTCGATCGCCGTCGCCATTTCCAACTGGCTCTCGCGAACACGGAAACCGTTGATGCGCTTTGCTAGCGGGCCGCTAGCGGAGAAAACCTGCTTAAGATCGGAAGTCAAAGGCGCACTGGCTCAATATGAGGACGAAAACAACAACCTGATAGGCAACGCGCCAAGAAACACGCATGCCTCGCGCGCAAAAAAACGCCACCGCAGCAATACGGCGCGGACGTCTAGCGCCAGCCATCCAAAACTTTCTTTAACTTGCATGCGCGTGGCGCACGGACTCGCGTACCCTTGCAGGATGATCCAACCGCCGCATGTAGCCCGAGATCCATGCAAGCGCCAACAGCACCATAAAGTAAACCGCGTTGGCGGGGATTTGCAAATTGAAGTCAACACTCGAATGAATCATGATCGCAAGGATGCCCATCATGGCCGCAAACGAAACCCCTCGCATCAGTGGGTCGCGCCGCCTTGCATGAGCCAATAGCGCCACACCAAAGCTCCATATGACCATTCCGCCAACGAAGGCGAAGCCAATCACGCCGACCTCCGCCGCAAACTGGATGTAGTCATTGTGCGCGTACTCGAAATACCCCTGCATCACCTCCGGTCCTTTGTAAGCGGGAAACAATACGTACCAGGACCCAAGCCCAACACCGACTGCAGGAAAGTCCTTGACCATCGGGATGGTGTCTGACGTCGCGTCCAGCCGTTGCTCGACCGACTGTTGCGTGCCTGCCATCACGACAACTTCGGTGGGTCGAGCCAAAGGGGTGTTCTCGATCCGGTTGGCCAATTGCTCCACACCGAACCAAGACCCGACGATAAAGATATCGATGGCGATGAGGCTCGTTAGCAACACAACCGTTCCGCGCGTCGCGTGCCGCGAAAGGACGATGCCGATGATGCCAACGACGATGCTGACGGGGAGGGGCGGAGGAGGACGGACGACGCGACTGCCCGTCAGCGGCGGGGGGTCGTACTACCCGCATCACCGGATGGGCGGCGCGGCGCACGGCTTCGTCCAGCCGCCACCGCGCCTCCTCACCGAGACGATGACGATGGCCGCTAGCGCTGGAGGACCAGCTGGTTCTCCGCCACGGCTTCGTGCTCACCGACAGGCCCGCGCCGCTGACCGCGACGGTGACGACGTGGACGAGGACGAGGACAACCGCGTCCAAAGAGCGACGAAGGCGCTGACCGCCGGCAACACAAGAGCGACGAGATGCGCCGGCGGCCGGCGGCCGGCGACACAATCATCAATGATTGCTGGACAGCGGGTGACAACAAAGAGCAGAGCA
>JAJTHU010000328.1 GCA_021300055.1 Nitrosomonadaceae bacterium
AGCAAGTTGACGCATTCTTGCTTCACCCATTTGGTGACTCCAATAAATCCATAGAAATTGGCGTCTAGTCTAGCTTGCAGCCGGTTTACGCAATGTCAACTGCCGGAAATAGGATGAATCCATTGGCCTACTCCCGGAGGGCTACACGGTGCTCAGGCTTGCTGATGTTGACGGCGACGGGCGAGGGGACATCGTCTTGCGCAATGCCGATGGCATGGTCAAAGTCTGGCTGATGAATGGCACGACCATCAAAGCCGATGTTGACTTAGGCACGGCCGACCGGACTTGGAGCTACTTCGCGTCGGGCGACTTTGATGGCCACGGCATGACGGACATCGTCTGGAAGAAAGCGGATGCCACGTTGGTGGTGTGGCTGAACGCGACCTTCAACGGTGCGCTGAGTGCACCGACCGTCATCGACAACGCAGGGCAGGCACCGCAGGGTGCAATACCGGTGGAGCTGTAGGGCTAGACCGCGCGATAAAGACAACGCCAAACGCTAAGCAGAACGGACAGTTTCAGCACAAAAAGGCTGAAGCTGCCCGTGAATAGGGGACTTTTCTGCATAGGCAAAATGTTCGGAACGCCTCAAGGTCGCCGCATCAATTCAGTAGCGCATTGAGCCGAACCCATGCGGTGCGATCCTCGTCACTCAATTTTTCAATGTACGGTTCAGTTGCACGGATGCGTTGTGCGGCGGCTTCGCGCTCGCCGTGTTTGAACTGCCATGCGGCCACACCTAGCGAGGCTTGAGTGCGATACGGGTTATCGATGGCGAGTTTTTCACTTCGTGTTTTGTCGGCGGCAGAGAGTAGCGGTTTGGCGCGGCTGACGCTGTCGCTATCGCCACGCCGCAGCAGGTACGTGCCGTAGCGATACTGCGCAAACGCTAAGGTAAGCGGATCGGCTAGGTGTGTATCGTTGAAGATCGTCAGCGCCTTCTGATGATTTGATTCAGCCTGCCTCATCGCGCCATTCTTCTCATGGGCTTCCGCCAAATAACTAAAAATGGGCGCAACTACAAATGAGCGCTCACCCGAAACCATCTTGCTGATCGCAATCGATTGCTCAAAAAGTGAGATGGCTTCGGCAAGTTTTCCGCTGATCATGAGGGTGATGCCTAAGTCGCGCATGGTAAGCGCAACGCGTGAGCTCATGTCACCGTGCACCGAACGCCGCAGTGCCAAGCTTTCGCGTTGTATTTTTTCCGCTTCATCGATTTGGCCGATTTGCGCGAGGCACTCTGCGAACTGCTCATAACCGTTCAGAAACCGCGGATGCGTTGTGCCCCATCGCTTGCCCTGAATCTGCATCGCCTGTCGGTAATACTCAATCGCCTTCACAAAGTCGCCCTTGCGCTTATGCAAAACACCGAGGTTGTGGTGGCTCGAGCCAAGATCATCATCTGGGTCCTTGCCGAGCCGCAACTGGCGGATCGCTAATGCGCGCCGCATCAACGGCTCGGCGGCCTCATGATCGCCCTCGGCGCTCACTGTCAGGCCCAACATATCGAGTGACTGTGCCACTTCGGGAGCCGAAGGGCCTAACGTCGCTTCGCGGAGCGCAAGTGACTCTCTCGCCTGCGCAACTGCGTCGCCCGGGATTTTATTGTTTGACTTGAATAGCGAGGCATAAATTAACAGCGAGGATAGTCGGTCAGGTTGCGGTGGACTGATTGTGCGCTCCACTGAGATGGCGCGGTCGTAAAGTGAGGCTGCGTCAATCGGGCGGCCAATTTTTTCGTACACAATCGCAAGTCGCTCATATAGGCGGGACTGCACAATAGGCTGATCTTTTAACTCTATGGCAATACGATCTTTGCCACGTTCGACTAGCGTGAGGGCTGTTACATCCTGGCGGCCATTAATGTCGGGATCAGCTCCGACAAATAGTGACTCAACAAATTCACTTACGCGCCGCGCGGTTTCGGCTTCGTTTTTTGCCTTTGCCTCCGCCCGTGTTGCTTGTATTTGTGCAGCGACTGCGGCGTCACGCTCTGTGTTCAATCGCAGCACAAAGAAGACTGCCATTGCCACCGCGACGCTGACCGCCCCAAAGATCGGCCATCGGCGCTTAACCAGTTTGGCCATTACATAAGCCGGTGTTGCGGATTTTGCTTTAACGGGTTGATCGTCCAAGAACCGCTCGACGTCCTCAGCAAGTGCCGACACCGATGGATAACGCAGATTTGCTTCAGACATTGTGGCACGGCGCACAATGGAATCTAGTTCTTCGTTACTCGCCCCCTCAACCAATTCGCCAAGCACCACGCCTAGGCTATACACGTCGGTTGCGGTATTGATTGCCGTACCGGCTTTTAGTTCAGGGCTGGCGTAACGTGGCGTGAACGCCTGCCTTGTTTGGGCCACACCTTGTTGGCCAATGCTGACATCAGACTCGATCAACGTGGCGATACCAAAATCGAGCAACATCGGTCGATGTGCTTGATCGACCATAATGTTGGAAGGCTTTAGATCACAGTGCACGACTAGGCGTGAATGGGCGAATGAGACCGCCCGGCAAATCTCGATGAACAGCGAGAGACGTTTATTGATCGGCAGGGCTTCTTTTTTCACGTACTCATCAAGCGGCACGCCGTCGATGTATTCCATGACCAAGTAGGGCCGTCCCTTTGGCGTCGCGCCTCCGTCGAGCAGCCGGGCGATATTAGGGTGTGAGAGTTTCGCCATGATCTGCCGCTCGCGGGAGAGCAGGGCGAGTGACTCCGCGCTGGCAAAGCCTTGCAGCAACTTGATTGCGGCCGCTTGCTCGAATTGCCCGTCACGGCGCTCAGCCAGATACACCGCGCCCATCCCGCCGTGGCCAAGCTCGCGCGTGAGTTGCCACGCGCCGAGCGAATCGCCAACCGATAACTCAGGGCCAGTGAGGCCCTCAACAATCTCCGCCATCGGAGCAGCAATTTTGGTTGCGCGCGATGTGTTCACGTCACTGGCTATTGCCAAGTCAAGTGCCTGCTTCCGTAAAGCGGGATCGTCGGTCAATGACGCTACACGGGTGGCGCGCTCGTCTGCAGGTAAGTCAACGATTTCGTCAAAAATCTCGCGGAGCGAGAGCTCAGGCTCCTTCACGGTCCGCCCGCCATTTCGTGTTGCAGCCAGGCGCGGGCAAAACGCAGATCACGCTCCACAGTTGGCTTTGAGACCCCCAGCAGCGCCGCAATATCGTCGGCGTTCATGCCCGCAAAGTAGGTCAAGTGCAGCACGTTGCTTGAGCGCGGATCAGTCTTCGAGAGTCTGTCCAGCGATGAGTCGAGCGCGAGGATATCGAAAACCAGCGACTCCTCGCCGTCGCGGGATTCGGTAAACGTCACGTTCGCCTGCCCACCATTGCGTTTGTCAGCAAGTTTTGCCCGCGCGAAGTCGACAATGATTGAGCGCATGAGCAGCGACATGGTGGCAAAAAAATGGCCGCGATTCTTAATGTCCATAGGCGAGGACATTACCCGCAACACGGCCTCATTCAGTAGCGCATGCGAGGTCAGCGTGACCAGCTGGTTATCGCCGCCGCGCAGCCGTCCTGCAGCCATCTCCTTTAGATGTAGATACGTCGCGTCGATCAAGGAAGAAAACGCGGCGCCGTCGCCTGCACGCCATTGGGCGATGAATTCGGTTAGTGGCAAATCCTGGTTCTTTGAATGAATCGTCACGTTGGTCCAAAAGTGGCTGATGAGAGGTCGCCAAGCTCAGGGCGGGTCGATCGATGTGATCAGGCTATGCGGGAGCAATTTTGCCAACGATGCTGCGATGCGCAAAGTGGTTTTCGACTTGAAGTGAACCGCATCTCACGGCTCGCCAAAATCCCAAAAAGTCGTTATTTGGCGGGCATTTTCAGCGGTTTTGCGCTGGAAGTCCCCGCCAGACCTAGGGTTTTGGCATTTTTGAAGATTTCTTGTCGCGGATGATGGTTTTTGAGTTCGATTTCCTGACAAAACACTACCGCGTGTCAGTACTGAGATGAGTTTGCATGTGCTGGCGTATAACCTGAAGCGAATGATGAAGATTCTGGGCATACAGCCGCTGATACAGGTAATGAAAGCGCAGCATGCAATGATTTGAGGACGTAGTTGGGCGCGACTGCAAAAATCTGACGTCAAAAATTGCGCGCA
>JAJTHU010000259.1 GCA_021300055.1 Nitrosomonadaceae bacterium
GACACATTCTCGGCTCGGCGTATGTAGAGTTTGATCATGAAGATGAGCGGTATGTTTTCAGCGGTGACTTGGGATCGCGTTGTACTCCTATTCTCAAGGAACCTCGTAGCCCAGAACGCGCTGATGTGTTGGTACTAGAAAGTACCTATGGGGATCGAATCCACGAGGGGCGCGAAACCCGACTTCATCGACTAGAGACGATACTTTGTGAAACGCTCGCCAATCATGGCGTGACCATTGTTCCCGCTTTTAGTTTAGGACGTACGCAAGAGCTGCTATTTGAATTGAATATGATTCTCGAAGGCATTGGGCACGAGACGCAGTGCAGCATGCTAAAGCGAATCGACATCATTGTCGATTCTCCATTAGCACTCAAACTGACGGACATCTACGATTCGATGCAAGAATTCTGGAGCGAGGAAGCGCACCAAGTTTTGTCCGTCGACAACCAGCCGTTTATTTTCAAGAACTTGGTCGAGATTGATTCCGGTGCTGATCACCGAGAGACGGTCAAGTATTTGCTGAAAAGCGGCAGGCCGGCTGTGGTCATCGCGGGCAGTGGCATGTGTACCGGAGGTCGTGTGGTAGACTATTTGAAGGCGTTTCTAGGACGAGAAACGACGGATGTTTTGTTCGTGGGATACCAGGGGCTTGGAACCCCTGGTCGTGCGATTCAGGAGTGCTCTGAAGGCAAATGTGCTGTTGATATCGACCGAATGCAGATCGATGTGAAAGCGAAGACTTACACGTTGACCGGCTACTCAGCCCACGCAGATCAAAGTGATTTGATTCGTTTTGTCGAGGGAATACCTGTCAAACCGAGAGAGATCCGATTAGTTCACGGTGAGGAACCAGCTAAAACCATTCTTGCTGAGAAACTCTCAGCACTTGGCTACCAAGTTACTTGGCAAGAGTCCGCTACCTAGCCGTAAGTTTGGCTAGGGCTTGTCGTAATTCTCGCACCTTAAGGGGCATCGGTAGCAAAACGTGAATGGGGCTCGTGTTGGCTCCACGGATGATATGTTGCTGTTTTGGATCGACGAGCATAACGGCGGGGATCGTCTTTGTGTGATCTTGCTCCGCGAATCTATTGAATGCGTCGAGCGCAAGATTACCTAAATCCGGTGCGCAAATCACCAAACAATCTGCAGGGCTCGATTCGTCTGGAGAAAACTTGCTCAATGCTCTTTCCGGGTCGCCAAAAATCAAAACTTTATAGCCGCGTTTTTTCAACTTTTCGCGAAGTACATCCTGCAATTCCTGCTTGTTTTCAACGACCATTACGGTCTTGCCTTCACCCTCTTTCGCGTCCTCTTCATCTACAGCGATGATATCATGTCGATTTCCGATCCGTCTCTCCACACGGTTCGGATTCTCAAGGCTTTTGAGGGCGACCTGAATATCGGCCAACATAGCGCTAGGGGTTTGGTACCGTTTTTCCGGGTCGAACTCGAGAGCCTTGTTGCAAATCGTATAAATTTGCTCAGGCAAATCTCGACAAACTTCTGAGAGAGAAGGAAAATCGAGAAATCGTGTGACGTTCAGCCGTTGAGATCGTTCGCGAGTATCCACCAGCGCTTGCTTGCCTGAGATTACGTTATACATCATCACTCCAACGAAATAGATATCGCTTCGAGTGTCTCCTTTACGAACGCCTGTCCCACGCTCTAAAGCAGCATAATCGATCGCGCGCGCGCTTGGACAATCTGCAATTGCTTTGTCAGACGAAGTATCCGCCATCGCTGCAAGTCCAAAGTCAACTAGCTTGCACTTTCCACTGGAATGAACCAACACGTTGGACAACTTCAAGTCGCGGTGCGTGATCCCTTTTTGAAACGCAAAGTCGAGCCCTGAACAAATATCATGAACGACATTCAATCCATCAATGGGACCAAACTGTTTACGGATCTTGAGGATCTCACGGAGTGTTTCCCCTTCGACGAATTCCATGACCAAGTAGGGAGCTCGAGGATCATTCTGAATATCGTGTATCGTCACGATGTTTGGATGCTTCAATTGAAGACCCATTCGGCCTTCACGCAGGAATTGTTCAACCTCTGCGATCTGACCTCGATGTCTACTGCGCAGGACCTTGACTGCAACGACTCGTCCAGTATCACGATGCACGGCGCGAAACACACGCGCAAACGTACCAGCACCGATCATGTAGAGTACTTTGTAGGGTCCGTAGAAATATCCAAGACGTTCGCCTGTGAGCATTCGCTCCAGTTGAAAGTTGGTCAATAATCCTTTGCGTAACAAGACAGACTTTACGTCTTCTAAGCTGACGTTCTCCGTTCGAAACTCCGCCCAGATCTTGTCAACTTCAGATCCCGAAGCGAGGTCCAAATCGACGATTCGCTGTGTCAGGGATCGCGGCGTAAAGTCCATGGATTCGTCTACGAGAGGGAGGATTCAGGTGGAAAAGCTAGTAGGATTGCACTTCTAGCATAATTCAAAAAGTGACCGATCGCTATGAAGTTGCACGATAGATCGCTGAGACGACTTCAAAAAAGAATGCAAACCTGTACCGGAAACGAAGCAAGCGGATTGCAAAGTGAGTGGCGACTCCTTGGCAATCCGCTTTACTCTCAAACACATGAGAATCACGTCGGAGTGTGAGTCTCATGCTAGAGCGACCGGCCTACGCGCCGACCCAACGATACTATTGATCTTGTCCGTCTTCTGGTGGCAATTCTTCATTGCCATTGGAGTCGCCGAACGTTTCTTCAATTTGCTTTTGGTAGCTATCGCGTTCACGTCGAGTCGCTTCCAAGTCGAATACTAGGTACTTCATATCCAAACGGAGTTGGCCAATCGAATCCTGCACCAATTGCAAGATTTTGCGTCTACGATTGGTGCTTTCCACTACTCTTTGAAATGCTGGCTGAATCGTCAATCGCTGTGCTGGCGGCAACGCTTCGATCACTCGTTGTAAATCCAACAGCTCGCTGGGGATGTCATTGAGTAAGTTGTCCGAGGTCTGAGCTGCTTGACTCATGCGATGATTCCTGAAGGATTGCTAGTGACGGCTTTGCCGTGGGGATGGTTACCGAAGATATTCCTCAAGAATTGCAGCTTTCATGCCGGTGTCCACTGAGGCTTGATAACATTGTCGCTAAACCCATGCTAGTCAAGGAGTTAGGAAAATCGAGACAATCCTTACAAATTTCGCAGGCCATCTAGATTGATGCTTTTCTTCAACAAGAACTCACCTGGATTCCATCGCTAAGTCTTGCTACAAGAAAGACTTAAGGACTATGTACCGGGTGAACTAGGGATGATTCCGTTTCTCCACTTACTCTTCGAGCTTTGTTGCA
>JAJTHU010000283.1 GCA_021300055.1 Nitrosomonadaceae bacterium
AATTCAGACGTAGCGAACGTCTACGATCTCGTACTCTTTGCTGCCGCCGGGTGCGCGGACCTCGACAGTGTCCCCCGCCGACTTGCCGATCATCGCGCGAGCGATGGGGCTCGAAAACGATATCTTGCTGTGCTTGATGTCCGCCTCGTCTTCGCCGACGATCTGGTAGCTCGCCCTCTCACCCGTCTCTACTTCTTCCAAATCAACGGTCACGCCAAAGACAACGCGCCCGTCTTCTTCGAGCGTCTTGGGATCGATCATTTGCGCAGAGGATAGCTTGGCTTCCAATTCAAGGATGCGCCCCTCGATAAAGCCTTGGCGCTCTTTAGCCGCGTCGTACTCAGCGTTCTCCGAAATGTCACCCTGCGCGCGTGCTTCTGCAATCGCTTTGACGATGCTTGGGCGCTCAACGCTCTTCAGGCGCTGTAGCTCAGCCTTAAGCGCTTCCGCGCCGGCAACCGTCAATGGAACTTTGGCTATGCCACTCATGAAATCTCCTGATCAAGCAGCAAGCCGCCGATGCAATTCTTGTAATGGATAAACGTTTAGCTCAGCGAGGTGTTGCATGCCGATGCACGCGGCACGCGCGCCAGAAACGGTAGTGTAGTACGTGATGCGTCCTTGGAGGGCGGCATTTCGAATCGACCAAGAGTCCCGGATCGAGCGCTTGTCTTCTTCGACGGTATTGATGATCAACTGAATCTCTCGGTTCTTGATCATGTCAACGATATGAGGGCGCCCCTCAAGGACCTTGTTAACGGCTTCTACGGTAATGCCGGCTTTGGCTAGGTGTGCGGCAGTGCCCTTGGTCGCGACCAGCGAGAAGCCAAGTTCGGTGAGAACGCGGGCAATCTCGACGAGCTTGTCCTTGTCCTGATTGCGTACCGAGAGAAACGCGCGCCCCGCCCCCGGGCCGGTAACCGGCAGCTTGATGCCTGCTCCCATTTGCGACTTCACAAACGCCTCGGCGAATGTCACGCCCACTCCCATCACCTCGCCAGTCGACTTCATCTCGGGTCCAAGAATGACATCAACACCCGGGAACTTGATGAACGGGAACACTGCTTCCTTCACGGAGTAGTAGCTCGGCGTAATCTCTTTGGTGAAACCTTGCGTGCGCAAACTAATTCCGGCCATTGCGCGCGCCGCGATCTTCGCGAGCGGGGCAGCAATCGCCTTGGATACATACGGCACTGTGCGCGAAGCACGCGGATTCACTTCAAGAACGTACACCGTATCCTTACCGTCCTCTTGCTTGATGGCGAACTGCACGTTCATTAAGCCGACGACGTTCAACGCGCGCGCCATCGCGACCGTCTGCCGACGCAGTTCGTCCTGCAGCTCGTTCGATAGCGAGAACGGCGGCAGCGAACACGCGGAGTCTCCAGAGTGCACGCCAGCTTGTTCGATGTGTTCCATGATGCCGCCGATGACAACATCGGTGCCATCACTTACTGCGTCGACGTCGACCTCGATTGCATCGTTCAAGAACCTGTCGAGCAGCACCGGTGAATCATTCGACACCTTCACCGCTTCGCGCATGTAGCGCTCAAGGTCCGACTCAACGTGGATGATCTCCATCGCACGGCCACCCAACACATAAGACGGGCGGACCACGAGCGGATAACCGATCTCGCGCGCCTTCTCCATCGCTTCTTCATTGGTGCGCGCCGTACGGTTCGGCGGCTGCAGCAACTTCAATTCATGAATGAGCTTTTGGAATCGCTCGCGGTCTTCGGCCACGTCGATTGCATCCGGCGTCGTCCCAATGATTGGCACGCCGTTCGCCTCGAGGGCGCGCGCCAACTTCAACGGCGTCTGACCGCCGAACTGCACGATGACACCGACTGGTTTTTCTTTGTCCACAATCTCCAGCACATCTTCAAGCGTCAGAGGCTCAAAGTAGAGACGATCCGAGGTGTCGTAATCGGTCGATACGGTTTCAGGGTTGCAGTTGACCATGATGGTTTCAAAACCATCCTCGCGCAACGCAAGAGCAGCGTGGACGCAGCAGTAGTCAAACTCAATACCTTGACCAATACGGTTGGGGCCGCCACCCAAAATCATGATCTTGCGACGATCAGTCGGGTTCGCCTCGCACTCTTCGTCGTAACTTGAATACATGTAGGCAGTCGAAGTGGAAAACTCCGCCGCACAGGTATCGACCCGCTTATAGACCGGACGAATTCCAAACGCGTGACGGCGCGCGCGAACATCCGCCTCCTTAACTTTCAGCAAGTAGGCAAGTCGTCGGTCTGAAAATCCCTTGCGCTTGAGTGAACGCAGCGTCGCCGCATCGAGTTGATCGAGCGTTTTCTTCTCGATCTCCAATTCTAGGTTGACGAGCTCCTGGATCTGCACCAGAAACCACGGATCAATCTTGGTGTAGCCGTGTACTTCCTCAAGCGACATACGAATACCGAACGCATCGGCAACGTACCAAAGACGCTCGCCGCGCGGATAGGCGAGTTCGTCGCCAATCTTTTCCGGGTCAACCGTCTTGAGGTTGAAGCCATCAACACCGGTTTCCAAGCCACGCAATGCCTTCTGTAGTGACTCTTGGAAATTACGCCCAATTGCCATGACCTCGCCGACGCTCTTCATTTGCGTGGTCAGTCGGTCATCCGCCTGCGGGAACTTTTCGAATGCGAATCTTGGGACCTTGGTAACCACGTAATCGATGGATGGCTCGAATGATGCGGGCGTCGCGCCGCCAGTGATATCGTTGCGAAGCTCATCAAGCGTGTAGCCAACCGCCAGCTTCGCCGCGACCTTTGCAATCGGAAAGCCCGTTGCCTTTGAGGCGAGCGCGGAAGAACGCGAAACGCGCGGATTCATCTCGATGACGACCATCCGGCCGTTCTTTGGATTCACCGCAAACTGAACGTTCGACCCGCCGGTTTCCACACCGATTTCACGCAAGCAAGCCAGCGAGGCGTTGCGCATGATCTGGTATTCCTTGTCGGTGAGGGTCTGT
Organism: Nitrosomonadaceae bacterium; assembly: GCA_021300055.1. Classification (GTDB taxonomy): domain Bacteria; phylum Pseudomonadota; class Gammaproteobacteria; order Burkholderiales; family Usitatibacteraceae; genus UKL13-2. Next base: position 2,978 of record JAJTHU010000283.1, read on the forward strand.
GCCGGCGCTACCGTGATGGAATCACCGGTATGCACACCCATCGGATCTAGGTTCTCGATTGAACACACGATGATGCAGTTGTCGTTGCGATCGCGCACGACTTCCATCTCGAACTCTTTCCAGCCGAGCAAGGACTCTTCAATCAGCAACTCTCTTGTAGGCGAAGCCTCCAAACCGCGCTCGCAAATCTCGACGAACTCATCGCGGTTGTACGCGATACCACCACCGGAACCACCCATGGTAAAGCTAGGACGGATGATTGCAGGGAAGCCAATTGCCGCCTGAACTTGCAGCGCCTCTTCCATCGAGTGCGCAATGGCCGACCGAGCAGATTCCAGCCCGATCTTGGTCATGGCCTTCTTGAATTTCTCGCGGTCCTCGGCTTTGTCAATCGCTTCTTTGGTCGCGCCGATCATTTCAACGCCGTGCTTTTCGAGCACACCGTGCTTCGCCAAATCAAGCGCGCAGTTGAGCGCGGTCTGGCCGCCCATCGTCGGGAGCAACGCGTCAGGTTTTTCCTTCTCGATGATCTTCTCGACGACGCGCCACGTGATGGGCTCGATGTAAGTGACATCGGCCATATTCGGGTCGGTCATGATCGTCGCGGGATTCGAGTTGATCAGGATGACCTTATAGCCCTCGTCGCGCAGCGCCTTACAAGCTTGGGCTCCGGAGTAGTCGAACTCGCACGCCTGACCAATAACAATCGGGCCCGAGCCAATAATGAGAATTGACTTGATATCAGTACGCTTAGGCACGGGACTTCTCCATCAATTTGACGAAGCGATCAAACAAGTAGCTCACTTCGTGGGGACCCGGGCTCGCCTCAGGATGACCTTGGAAGCTAAACGCGGGTTTATCGGTGCGTTCGATTCCTTGGCAGGTGCCATCGAACAGCGACTTGTGCGTCACGCGCAAGTTCGATGGGAGTGTCGACTCATCGACAGCAAAACCGTGATTCTGGCTGGTGATGAACACTCGCTTGTTGTCGAGGTCTTGCACTGGATGATTCGCGCCGTGATGACCAAACTTCATCTTCACCGTGCGTGCGCCGGATGCGAGCCCGAGTAATTGATGACCTAAACAAATGCCGAAGGTAGGCGTACCTGTGGTCACGACTTCGCGGATCGCGTTCACCGCGTAATCGCACGGCTCCGGATCGCCAGGACCATTAGAAAGAAACACGCCGTCGGGCCGCATAGCCAATACCTCGGCAGCGGCGGTCTTCGCGGGCACCACGTGCACCGCGCAGCTACGATCTGCGAGCATGCGCAAAATGTTGTGCTTAACGCCGTAATCGAATGCCACCACCTTAAAACGCGGCTTGGTGAGTTTGCGATAGCCAACACCAAGCGCCCACGTGCTGGTGTCCCAGTCATATGCCTGCTTGGTGCTGACCACCTGCGCCAAATCAAGGCCAACCATACGCGGCGCGGCTAGAGCGAGTTCGCGAGCGCGCGCAATCGCCTCATCGCTGTGGCTGCCCGTCAGAATGCAGCCATTCTGCGCGCCCTTCTCTCGGGTAAGGCGCGTTAGGCGTCGCGTGTCGATGTCAGCGATGGCAACAATGCCATTGCGAATCAAATAATCCGGTAGCGATTCTTCACTGCGGAAGTTCGATACCAAAAGTGGAAGATCACGGATGATGAGTCCGGCGGCGTAGGCGCGTGTCGACTCCGCATCTTCGGCGTTGGTGCCAACGTTCCCGATGTGCGGATACGTCAACGTCACAATCTGCCCCATGTACGAGGGGTCAGTGAGGATTTCTTGGTAGCCAGTCATCGCGGTGTTAAACACCACTTCGCCGACGGTCGACCCAGTTGCGCCAATGGAAGTGCCTTTGAACGTCGATCCGTCCGCAAGAACTAGTACAGCCGGGGCGGATCTGTTTTCTGTGGCGCTCACGACGGACTCCAATGGTCTAAATCAGGCAAAGCTTGACGCGATAGGCACCTATCGCAGCGAAGCAGTTGGGACTTCGGCTCGCAACAAAGTTTGCGCCCACAAAAAACGGGAAAGGCATTCGGCAACTGGGCCGATGGCTTTCCCGCGCATGTTTCGCAAACAGCGTAAGAGTACAAAGTGATGGAGATGGGCGACGCCTCGACAACTCTGAGACCCGACCTTCTACGCATTCACAATGTAACGCGATTAAAGCGACATTTTACCGGATTTACCCCGCGCCGTCCAATTGACTAGCGTGACAGTGCGAGTCACACCGATCTAACGAATGCCTAAACCAAGAGTGGGCATTGCAACTAAGCTGCGCCGCGTAGTCCGAGCACGTCGTGCATATCGAACAATTCAGGCGCTCGGCCAACCAACCACTTGGCCGCCCGCAGCGCACCTTCAGCATAAGTCGCGCGCGAGGACGACCGGTGCGTGATTTCAATCCGCTCTCCGTTGAGCGCGAAGAATACGGTGTGGTCGCCGACAATGTCACCACCACGCATGGACGAAAACCCGATGCTACCGGCGGTACGCGCCGCATCTGCACCATGTCGCTCAAACACGCCGACTTCATCGATGCGCTGGCCGCGCGCTTCTGCAGCGACGCGACGGAGCATGAGTGCTGTCCCCGAGGGCGCATCGACTTTGAGTTTGTGATGGGCTTCAAACACTTCGATGTCCGCTGCCAGACCCAAGGCTTTTGCAGCCTGCTCAACGAGTTTCGCAGTCACGTTTACACCGAGGCTCATGTTCGGCGCGAACACGATGGGCATACGCTGTGCATACGATCGCAACCGAGCCAACTGTTCGAAGTCGAAGCCGGTTGTGCCTATTACAGCTGCGACGCCGTGCTGAGCGCACATTTCAAGATGGGCGAGCGTTCCGGCAGGACGCGTGAAGTCAATAAGGCAATCGACGTTCTTGAGTGCCGCAAGGTCGCCGGTGACTGCGTACCCGCCCACCGAAGAACCGACAAGTGGGCTGTGAGCGTGCTCAAGTGCGAGTCGCACCTCCGTGGTGGGGTCTGCCGTTGCCGCGTCAAGCAGCATGCGTCCCATGCGCCCACCCGCACCTGCGATGGCGAGTTTCAACGGTGGCTGCGCCATTACTGCGCTTTTTTGGGATCAGGCGGTGCGCCGGGCGGCGTTGCGTCTGGCGTTTTGCGGCGCTCACCGCCACCAGTGAGGATTTCGATCGGCGAGGCCATTCCCTCAATGCGAGCGACTTTCTCCTGCTCGAAAAAGACCGAAACCTTGAAGGTCTGCTGCGTGCGACCAAACGGGTTGGCGAGCAGGCTAAATTTTTTCTCTGCGTTGCGATCGTCTGAGTAGTAGTAGTCCCAGCGATTGCCATTGAACGCGTCCTGCAACAATGGCGTGCCGAGCGCATTACGCACGTCGAGGCGGGACATGCCGGGCTTCACGCGGTTCAGTTGCTCCTGCGTGACCAAGTTTCCCTGTTGGACATCTAGCCGGTAAACGCCGAAGTTCGAACAGCCGACCAATCCGGTCAAGCTCGCAGACACGACGACGAACGCCGCAAATTTCAATCTAAATTTCATGTGCCGCACCTAGCAAATCGAGCCATGGATTATAGCCGAGCCCGCCTTGGCGAACCCTAGGGCCGCAATGCGCTATGATGTTCATACCATGCCGCACAGTTCCGCGCCTCGGTGCGTGCCGCAGGCACACGGATTCCGCGCGATATAGCGATACGACCTTTTCAACACCATGCCCGACTCAAAAGACCTCCGCGAGATTGGCCTCAAGGCAACCCTACCGCGCCTTAAAGTGCTCGAACTCTTCCAAAATTCGAAAGAGCGCCACATGACGGCCGAGGACGTCTACAAATTGTTGCTGAAGGACAGTGCCGATATCGGCCTCGCCACGGTTTACCGTGTGCTGACTCAGTTTGAACAGGCGGGTCTGTTGCAGCGCCATCACTTTGAAGGCGGTCGCGCGGTATTCGAGCTCAACGAGGGAAGCCACCATGATCACCTCGTATGTTTGCAGTGTGGGCGCGTTGAAGAGTTCTACGATTCTGAAATAGAGAAGCGACAGCACCGCATCGCCAATGATCGCGGCTTCAACCTCCACGACCATTCGCTGTACCTCTACGCCGACTGCACAAAAACGGATTGTCCGAACCGAGGCATCGGTGGCGGGAGCAGCAACCCTGCGAATAGCTGACACGCTACTGCGACGCTTCTGCTCACCCATGCGCACTGCCTAGCAACACTCACTCCTCCAAAGCACCGCGCCTAAATGCTCAAGACCGCGCCACTGGGCGTCGCTGATGCTGATTTCTATGCTGGCCGTGCCAATGTTGACCCACGCAGATGCGCGCGGCGCGCAGCGGGCGATTGGCACCATTAGCAAAAGCGAGCTACCAAAAGAAGGACGCGAAACGCTGGCGCTGATTCGCAAGGGCGGGCCGTTC
>JAJTHU010000186.1 GCA_021300055.1 Nitrosomonadaceae bacterium
CGTAGCCCACGAAGGGCTGCTTGAGGTTCCACACCCCTAGGCGTTCGTGTATTTCACTAAAGGCAGTTGCGGTTGGGCTCGGTGGTACGGTGGCGGCCTGATAGGCATTCCAGTCCCCAATGGCGGGGCAGGTGGCCTCATTACCCATACCAGCGCATTGCGCGGAGGTCGGGTAGGGGGCTGCGCCACGCCAGTAATTCTTTTCCTTATAGTCTTGCTCGAACGAACTGGGGACCCAATCGGCCACCACGGGCGGCTGCGTCTGCGTGTACCACTTCACGAGTGGCCCCTTGTCGACCGCGTACACGCTACAGAACGTCCCGCCCTCCACCGGTGCCAGCAAGGCCTCGCAGGAAAGCCGCATGCCGGTTTGCGGCACCACGCGGCCCGTATCGGTCTCGGGCCCGTAGAAATAGTTGTATTGGCCATCGAAGGAGTGCCCGTATGCCACCACCTGCGCGACTGTAGTCTTGACGCGCCGCGCGCGTACGATCATAAAGCCCTGTATCTCACTTGCGTGAGCCGCTAGGTTGATGCCCGAAAAGGAGATGCCGAGAACATTGATGCGCCGGCTGCTGTCGATTAGCTGGTAGGTGGGCCAACTGTCCTGTATGCGGGGGAACGTGATAGGATCCGTGAGTCGCTGGCCGAACCCATACTCGCCACTCTTGAGGTGCAGCACAACCGCGAACAGCTCGGTCTCACCACGCATAAAGCCCCGCAGCTCACTGCTTACTGCTACCCCCTTGGAGTCCGTGAAGTCTCCGTCAAGAGTGATGTCTGGTGGAGGTGTGTATCCCGCCACAAGGCTCGCGAGGGTGCCGGATTGCCGCACGTTGCCCACGATCGGCACACTGTAGGGCGGCACCGCGCCCGTGATGTTATCGCTTTGAATCTTGCGGGTCACAAACTGGTGTGTCACTCCCGTGAAGTCCAGCACGGGACGACGCGACTCCGAGTAGCGGCCCAACACGATGCGACTGTTCTTAAGCCGCATAGCCCATGGGGCCCTTGCGACCGTTAGCCCATTCGTGATAGACGTCACCTCCGCGCTCCCGAGGCTGTAGCTGTCTTGCGTGTGGTTGAACACCATAGAGGTGCCCGTCACGGGGCCATCGTAGAGCAGGGAGCTGGTCTGCGGCAGGCCGTTCTCGTCGGCATAGTAGAGCGCCGCCACCTGAATGGTCTCAAAGTCAGTGCTGAGGTTGTCGACACGGAACTGTAGCCCGATGTCGCTCGGCGCACCGTTGACGTCGTTACCGATTGTATCCTCGTATGTGCTATTCTTCAAGCCAGCAACTGGGACTATCTTGCTTGATGGCGCCCACTGGGTGAAGGTACCCGAGAGGCTCCCGAGTCGATACACGAGCTGGTACATGCCCCTCTTGAGGGAGCCAGGCACCTGCGCGATAAACCGTGCTGGCGTCAGTTTAGCAGTCGGCACGTGCGTCAGTAGGTCGGGCGACTGCACGATCAGCCCGGCATCCGCAAGGCTCAGAGTACGGTAAGGATTCCGGCCATCTACCCAGAAGAGGCGCCGCTCACAATCGTTCTCCTCAATGAGGATCGCATCATTGACCTCGTGCCGTAGGCTAAAGTCAAGCTGGCCATTGTAGCGTAAATGGACGTTTATATCTAATGCAGCCAGGAAGGTGGCCTGATCGTACTCACTCATGTCCACTAGCCATATTTGGCCGTAGTTGCCCCCTGGGGTGGCTCCTGGGTAGCGGTTATCTTGAGAGGTCGTAAACAGCACTAGGCTGCGGGCGTCGCTGCAGGAGCCTATGATGACAAGGTTGCTTTGCGGTAGCGTGGTGATGAGTTGAGGCGCACCACCCACCGTACCGAGCGTGGCCGAGACAAACACGAGCGTGACCCTTGTGGTGGGGAGAACCTCCAGCACGGTCGTGTTATTGAACGGATCGTCGATCGCGCGGGCCGTCATGGCGGCGGCGAAGTTGGTGTTGATGTAGCTCGCGAGCGCCTGCGCGGCCGCAAGTCGAGTTCCCGCTGTGGCGGTTGCGGTGTAGTTGGTGGCGCCAATCGTAACCTGTAGGCTGCTCGCTCCCACGATTGGGCTTGAGGTCGTGAAGGAGACCTGCAGGCGCTCCGTGTAGGCCGGGATGTTGGGCAGTTCCGGCAGTGGCGTGTGGCCCTTGATGTTCACTAGCCGGCCCTGTTGGCCGTATTGGCCATCCACGTCCAGGCCTGTATCGCGCGAATCGTTGATGCCGAGCTCAAGGTTCTGGGCCGCCACGTAGCTATCAGGCGGTAGCCCCTCAAGGGCCGCGTCCTGATTCATGCCGCGTCGCGGCACGTTGTTTTGTGTAGGCCAGTTCTTCATTACGGCGTCCTGAACATGTTGCCGTCAGTCGATACCGGCACCCCCATGGTGCGGTCCAGTACGTTGTTGTTGTTCTCGGCAGCCTGATAGCGGCTCGTGGTCCGATACCGGGGATCGTTCCACATCACGGAGAGCTGCTCCATGATGTCGTCCGTCATGCCATCCGTGACCGCCAGCGAGCGTGCGCGAATGCGCGCATCTGCGTATTCCTTCTTGGCGTAGTCTTCATCGTTGATCGTGAAGGTTCTGAGGCCGGTGCTGCGCGAGCGGATGATCCACCGCCACCTCGCGTACGCGATAATGGCGTTCTCGTATCGGGTGTCCACCAGTGGGTAGCCCTCTAGGTCGAACGCATACCCGCGATACGTGACGTGCATGTATAGGCCCTCGACGTTGGAGCTGAACTCAAAACCATACGGCTGCTCGCTCACCGAGACATCCCCCCCGCGGGCTCGCGTGTGGCCGTTCGGGCAGCCGGTCGCCATCAGGGTGTCGCGGAGCGGGCGGAACCAGGGGGTCACGACGTTGCGCCCCGAGGCGTCCGCGAGCGTCATCTTGACCAAAATCACGTAGCCTGGTGGCTTGGAGGCGTAGCAGTTCTCGATCTTGATGGGCGCATTGACCTTGAGCTCAAAGGCCGTCGCGAGCCGCATGTCGACTTGCGCTTGGTACACCTGGTTGATCCAGTATTCCTCATTCGCGACCTCGCTGGTCTCATCCAAGCCTAGCGCCATCAGGGCACGCTGCATGATGAGACGAGCGCTCACGCGGCCTCCGTACTGGGATTGGTGGTTACTCGGCATCGCTAGTTAGTCTTGGTCGGTACTGCATCCTTGCCGTCAGCCAACATATCGGGTAGCTGCGCGGTGCCGGGTAGGATGCGGGCAGCCGCAACGTCCAGCACGCGGCCAATGAGATCTTGCGAAAGCGGGAA
>JAJTHU010000367.1 GCA_021300055.1 Nitrosomonadaceae bacterium
CACCGCTCGCGAGCATGCAAACCGGTTCGAAGCGCGCGATGGCGCGCGCAACTGCGGCAAATGCTGCTTGCGCGGGTCGTGCATGATCGCGCCAGTTGTCTGGGCGCTCTGGCCACACCATCCACGTTTGTTTGTGCGGCGCCCATTCGGCCGGCATGAAAAAGCCATCCTCGCGCGGCGCGGTTGGAAGCAAACTCGTGCTTTGCCCCACGTTCATGCGCGCCCGTCCTTGGTTTGGAGCGGCGCATACAAATCGGGGCGCCGGTCACGGAACAATCCCCAAGCGCGTCGCTGCGCCGCCAGCGCATCGAGATCAAACTGGTGCACCAGCACTGTTTCACTTTTGGTGTCGGCAGCCTTGACGATGTCGCCGCTCGCATCGGTGATGAACGAGTTGCCGTAAAACGTAATTGCGGAATCCCCCTCGGTTTCTCGGCCGACACGATTAGAAGCAATCACCGGCACCACGTTTGCTGCGGCATGACCTTGCTGCACGCGCAGCCAGTGCTCTCGCGAATCGATGGTCGCGTCGTGTGGCTCGCTGCCGATGGCGGTCGGATAGAACAACAACTCCGCCCCCTGCAGCGCCATGGCACGCGCGCACTCTGGAAACCACTGGTCCCAACAAATGCCAACACCGATGCATGCATAGCGCGTATCCCACACCTTGAAGCCCGTGTCGCCCGGCGAGAAGAAATACTTCTCCGAATAACCCGGCCCGTCGGGAATGTGGCTCTTGCGATAGACGCCGAGCACGCTGCCATCGGCATCGATCACGGCAACGCTGTTGAACAGCGCGTTGTTGGCGCGCTCGTAGAAGCTCACCGGCAGAACGACCTGAAGCTCTGCGGCAAGCTCCCGAAAGTGTGCAACCGCCGGGTTCGTGTCGAGTGGCGTGGCGAATTCGAGGTACGCGGGGATTTGCTTCTGACAGAAGTAGCAGCGCTCGAATAATTCCTGAATCAAGATGATGTGTGCGCCTTGGCGCGCAGCATCGCGCACGAGCCTATCGGCACGGGCGATGTTGCCCGGAACATTCCAATCGCAGGCCATCTGCGTGGCCGCAACGGTGACATTGCGCATGGTTTGGCTCTCTGTGTGGCGCTACAAGACGTGAGCCGAGATTTTAGCGGTCGATGCAGATAACCCCCGCCCAAAACAAAAAACGCCCGCCGGTTGCCCGGCAGGCGCACATTGCACACCACTACAACACCACTCACAACGAGGAGACTGCGCTACTGCATTCCTGCATTACGGCATTTCCATTCTGTTGCCGACTGCGTTACTTTGCCTTTGGCTCGCTTGGCGCTGGGCCTTGGCCTTCACGACGCGGCATGTTATCCATCATGCACTTACGATGCTCATCGCGCGCGGTTTTGTCTTTGCACTTCTCTAGCGCCTTATTGCGCGCCTCACACATCTTCTGACGCTCGGCGGGCACCTTGCTGCAGTCGCGCGGCTCGTGCATCTTGCCGGGCTCCATGCCGTGACCACCCGGACCGTGCGGGCCTTTGGGCGCATCGGCAGGCGGGGTTTGTGCAAACGCGACGCCGGCGAACAGAGCAGCAGCAACGAAAGATGATTTAGGGAATAGTTTCATGGCGTTCCTTTCTAGATGATTGGGCTCGCGCTCGATCTGAGGACAGATGTCTATACGCGATGTGGATACGATACGCCTAGTGAGCCCCCTGCGCCGGTGAAACTCGTAACAGTTCGTTTCGGTGTCTGCTACTGGCGTGCGGGGCGCTCCAAGCATTCTGAGGTCGCCCCCCACCCTGTATAGTGCTGCCCTTCATACAGAGTCCGCCATGCCCCTTCTGCACTGCAAGTCCCTCTCGCTCGCCTTCGGCGACGTCGCCCTGCTCGACCACGTTGATCTCGCCATCGAGAATCGAGAGCGCATCGCGCTGATCGGGCGCAACGGCACGGGCAAAACCAGCCTGATGTCGCTGCTCACAGGACGCAGCGCGCCTGATGACGGCGAAGTGGTGCGCGAAAGCGGTCTACGTGTCGCCTCGGTCGCGCAAGAGCCACAGTTCACACCCGGCATGCGAGTAAGCGATGCGGTTGCACTTGGTTACAGCCTCATCGGCGACGACCACACTGAAGCTTGGCAGCAAGAGATCAACGTCGTCGCGCTGCTGGCACGCCTCGGGCTCGACGGCGATGACATCCTCGATCGCCTTTCCGGTGGCCAGAAAAAACGCGTCGCGTTGGCACAAGCACTGGTCACCGAGCCGCAACTGTTGCTGCTCGATGAACCGACCAACCACTTGGACTTTGACGGCATCGCTTGGCTCGAGGAGACGCTGAAGAGCTTCCCCGGTGCGATGCTCGCGGTGAGCCACGACCGACGCTTTCTGGAGAGCTTCGCCACGCGCATCATCGAGCTCGACCGCGGTGTACTCACCAGCTACCCCGGCAGCTTTGCTGATTACCAGCGCCGCAAAGCCGAGATGCTCAACGCGGAAGCGGTGGCAAATGCCCGCTTCGACAAGCTACTCAAGGAAGAAGAAGTCTGGATTCGCAAAGGCGTGGAAGCGCGCCGCACGCGCAACGAAGGTCGGGTGCGCCGACTCGAAGCGCTACGACGCACGCGCGCTGCACGGCGCGAGCAGATGGGGCAAGTCAAGATCACGCTTTCCGCCGGTGAGCGCAGCGGCAAGGTTGTGGCGGAGCTAGAAAACGTTAGCAAGTCTTTTGTAGATCGAGGCCATGAGCGCTGCATCGTCAAGGACTTCTCCGCCATCATCCAACGCGGTGACAAGCTCGGCCTCATCGGCCCGAATGGCGCGGGCAAAACCACGCTCATCAAACTCATGCTCGGCCAACTCGCACCGGATAGTGGTACGGTGAAGCTCGGCACCACACTCAATGTGGCGTACTTTGATCAGTTCCGCGAGGCGCTCGATGACGAAGCCACCTTGGGCGATGTGATTTCACCGGGCTCCGAGTTTGTGGAAATCACCGACGGCGAAAAGACCACCAAGAAGCACGTCGTCTCCTACCTCGGTGATTTCTTGTTCCCGCCGCAACGCGCACGCGCCAAAGTGAGATCTCTCTCGGGTGGCGAGCGCAACCGATTGCTGTTGGCGCGCTTGTTCGCGAAGCCCGCGAACGTACTGGTGCTCGACGAGCCGACCAACGATCTCGACATCGAAACGCTCGAGCTACTCGAAGAACTGCTGCAAAACTACGCCGGCACGGTGATCCTTGTCAGCCACGACCGCGCGTTTTTGGATAACGTCGTCACCGAGGTGTTTGCGTTCGAAGGTGTCGCTGACAACAGCGGGCGTGTGCAGGAATACGTGGGCGGCTATAGCGATTGGCTTGAGTACCAAACTCAAGCAAAGACGGGCAGTTCCAGCCAAAATTTCTCGAAAACGCCCGCCAATGCTGGTGTTTCAGTTTCCGCTAAGGCTACCCCGAAGGCCAAACTCTCGTTCAACGAAACCCGCGAACTAGAGCAGCTTCCCGGGCGCATCGAAGCGCTGGAGAAGGAACAAAACGCCATCCAAGCGCGCCTTGCCGAGGGCAGCATCTATGCCAGCGCACCCGATGAAGCCAAGGCACTCGCGGTACGTCTTGATGCGCTCAGCGCGGAGATTGATGCGGCGATGACGCGCTGGGAAGCGCTGGAGCTGAAGCGGAACGGCGCGGCCTGACGAGCACGCTAGCGAACTACACCGCCGCGGCAATCGCAGCACCCACCTCAGTCGTTGACGCCGTGCCGCCCATATCGCGCGTGCGCGGACCAGTCGAGATGACTGTTTCAATCGCCTTGACGATTGCGTCCCCTGCGGCCTTTTCGCCGAGAAACTCCAACATCATCGCGCCGCTCCAGATTTGACCAATCGGGTTAGCGATGTTCTTGCCGAAGATATCCGGCGCACTACCGTGAACTGGCTCGAAGCAGCTCGGAAACTCGCGCTCGGGATTGAGGTTGCCGGAAGGTGCGATGCCAATCGTGCCCGTGCACGCAGGCCCAAGGTCCGACAAGATGTCGCCGAACAAATTGGACGCCACGACCACATCAAACCAATCGGGGTGCTGGACAAAGTGCGCCGTCAAAATATCGACGTGGTACTGAGAGGTCTTGATGTCCGGATACTTCGCGCTCATTTCTTTGAAACGCTCGTCCCAATAAGGCATGGTGATCGCGATACCGTTGGATTTGGTGCAAGAGGTCACGTGTTTTTTGCTGCGCGTGCGCGCCAATTCAAACGCGTACTTCATGATGCGGTCCGTTCCGCGTCGGGTGAAGATGGTCTGCTGCATGACCATCTCATGCTCTGTGCC
>JAJTHU010000091.1 GCA_021300055.1 Nitrosomonadaceae bacterium
CCGTTCTAGAACCGCCTCGTGCTCCCACCGAGTGATCTTCCGGACAACACCTTTCGTGCACTGCGGCTTGATCGAGCATTTTGTGCAGGCCGATGACCAGTACTTATGGATCACCTTGCCGTCTTCCGTGCTGGTGAAGCGATAGATCGCACGCGCAACGAATCGCTATTTCTTCGCTGGCTCGGCCTTTTTGTCTTCTTTCACAGGCTTGTCCGACTTTTCTTTCTTCGCTTCGGTCTTCTTTGCGTCGGCAGCCATTGCCTTTTCGGCGGGCTTCGTTGCTGCTGAGGTCGCTGGCTTGCTATCTGCTTTCGATGTGGCGGCAGGCGGGTCAATCTTGGTGACGCCGGTCAGCGTTACTTTTGACTTGAGGTTTTCAAACGTGGCGTCGCCGATGCCGCTCACCTTCTTAAGGTCTTCAAGCGACTTGAACGGACCATTCTTGGTGCGGTAGTCGACGATGGATTGCGCCTTCACCGGGCCAACGCCGGGCAACGACTCAAGCTGTTCTTTGGTGGCGGTATTGATGTTGACGGCGGCAAAGGCGATGTTAATCGTTGCTACGAACGCAATGAGAATTCCGAATAGACGTTTCATAAAAGCTCCAGAGTATTTGAGTAATCAGTGCGAGACGCACCGGCGAGCTTCAGCACGTAAACGTGAAAGTCAACGTCACAAAAAACGTCGATCACCGTTTCTGCATGCGCCTGCGCGCTTTCGGAAAACGCCGGCAACTAAGGCACGTTGACAGTTTTTGACTCGATACTGTCTCGTATCGCATTGCGCGCTCGTTGCGAGCGCGAACGATCTGAGAGCGCAGTTAACCCTGCGCGGCTAACCAAGGAATGTAGCGCGCAACACCTTGCTCCACCGTGAGGAACTCGTCGCTGTAGCCCGCCGCGCGCAAGGCAGAAAGATCAGCCTGCGTGAAGCTCTGATACTTGCCCTTGAGCGCATCGGGGAACGGGATGTACTCGAGGCTACCAGCTGCGCGCATTTCTTCGATCGACTGCGCGGCTTGGCCGTTGAGTGCGCGGCACGCGTTAATGGTGGCAACGGCGGCGTCGTTAAAGGTCTGGCTGCGTCCCGTGCCGAGGTTGAAGATGCCGGAAACTTCCGGATTGTCGAGGAAGAACAAATTGACCTTCACCACATCTTCGACGGAGACAAAGTCGCGGCGTTGCTCGCCGTTAGCGTATCCATCGCTGCCTTCAAACAGCTTCACTTTGCCGTTGGCGCGGTACTGATTGAAAAAGTGATACGCGACTGACGCCATACGGCCTTTGTGTGACTCACGCGGCCCGTAAACATTGAAGTAACGAAAGCCCGCGATCTGCGATGGCGCATCGGCAAAGTCGTTACCAACGCGTGCACGCACGGCTTGGTCGAACAGGAACTTCGAGTAGCCATACACATTGAGCGGTGACTCGTGCTCGCGCGACTCAACAAACGTCGCGCCACCGCCGTACACGGCAGCCGACGACGCGTACAAAAACGGCACGGCTTCTTCAAGCGCCCACTCGAACACCGATAGCGAGTAGCGGTAGTTGTTTTCCATCATGTAGCGGCCGTCGCTCTCCATGGTGTCGGAGCACGCCCCTTCATGAAAGATCGCTTCGAAGTCGCCTGAAAGCTCACCCGATTCGACCACCGACAGAAAATCTTTCTTGTCGACATACTCAGCGATTTCACAATCGACGAGGTTGCGAAACTTGCCGGCGCGCGTGAGGTTATCGACCGCGATGATGTCGCGAATACCGCGCTCATTGAGCGCCTTAACGATGTTGCTGCCGATAAATCCGGCTGCGCCGGTAACGATGTAGCTCATTCGAAATTCCTAACCAATTTGATCTAGCCGATCACACGCGCAAGTTCGTCGCGCGAAACCGTGGCGGTACCCAATTTGCCCACCACCACACCCGCTGCGCGATTGGCAATGCGCATGGCGGTATGCATATCCTGGCCCGCCGCAAGCATGAGGCCCAACGTCGCGATCACGGTGTCACCCGCACCTGAGACATCGAAAACCTCACGCGCCTGCGTGGGTTCGTGCATGGCCCCTGCCCCGGTGAAGAGTGACATCCCCTCCTCTGAGCGCGTGACCAACAGCGCTTCCAGCGACAAATCATCACGCAGCTTCTCCGCACGCGCGGCAAGGTCATTCTCATCGCGCCAACGCCCCATCACTTCGCGGAACTCGCTGCGGTTCGGCGTGAGCAAAGTCGCGCCGCGGTATTTCGAATAATCATCACCCTTCGGGTCGATGAGGATGCGCTTGCCGTGGCGCTTGGCGGCGTCAATCATCTTGGTGACGTGCGTTAGGCCGCCCTTGCCGTAGTCAGAAAGAATCACGACGTCATGCGCATCTACCATCGCTTCGAAGTCGCCGAGCTTGTCCTCGAGCACTTCACGAGACGGCGGCGTTTCGAAGTCGATCCGCATCAGTTGCTGCTGACGTCCGATGACGCGCAACTTAACAGTGGTGGGCAGCGAGGCATCTTTGTGGAAGTGTGTGGCGACGTTTTCCGCAGCGAGCAAATCTGCCAACGCACGACCGGGTTCGTCGTCTCCGACAACCGATAGCAAGGTTGCCTGGCCACCGAGTGACGCGATATTGCGCGCGACGTTGGCCGCGCCGCCCGGACGTTCCTCCGTCTTGCGCACGTGCACGATCGGCACCGGTGCTTCCGGGGAAATGCGCGATACCTCGCCAAACCAGTAGCGGTCGAGCATGACATCGCCGACAACAAGCACACGGGAGGAAGCAGTATTGGGGAGGGTCAGCATCAAAATGAAAGTCGTTTATTGGCGGGCAGTTTCGAGCATTTTTTGCCTGAAACTGCGCGTCGTTGCTAGGGTTTTACTTTTTTTAGAACGCCACAAAAAACCGTCGCGAGCGCGCGAAGTTCGCGTGCGCAGTAGGTTTTCAGGCATTCCCAGACTGGCGACGACCAATGGGATAGTACTCGAAACCATTCTCAGCCATGACCTCTGGCTCATAGAGGTTGCGGCCATCGAATACGATCGGCGCTTTGAGTGCCGACTTCATCGCCGCGAAATCGGGCGCGCGGAAGGTTTTCCATTCCGTGACGATGGCCAGCGCATCTGCCCCCGCCAGTGCAGCCATCGCGCTCTCAGCGAACTGCACGTGTTCCCCTGAGACAAGCTGTTGCGCCTCGTGCATGGCAACTGGGTCAAACGCAACAATCTTCGCGCCGCGCTTGGTGAGGTCGTCAATCAACACCAGAGACGGTGCTTCGCGCATATCGTCAGTGTTTGGCTTGAACGCCAAGCCCCAAAGCGCGATCGTCTTGCCGGCAAGATTCTCGCCAAAGCGCTTGACGATCTTATGCGTCAACACATGCTTCTGTGCGTAGTTGACTTGCTCGACGGCGTTGAGCAATTTCAGGTCAAGGCCCGCTTGCGTTGCGGTGCGCTGCAGTGCCTGCACATCTTTCGGGAAGCACGACCCGCCGTAGCCGATGCCGGGATACAAGAAGTGATAGCCAATCCGTGGATCGGAACCGATTCCTTTGCGCACCGCTTCGATATCCGCACCGAGTTTTTCCGCTAGCAATGCGAGTTCGTTCATGAATGAAATACGCGTCGCGAGCATCGCGTTGGCGGCGTACTTGGTGAGTTCTGCTGAGCGCACATCCATGACCATGATGCGATCGTGATTACGCTGGAAAGGCGCGTAAAGCTTGCGCATCGCCTCGACGGCGTCCGCACTATCCGCGCCGATGATGATGCGATCCGGACGCATGAAGTCTTCAACCGCCGCGCCCTCTTTCAGGAACTCGGGGTTGGAGACAACCGAGAATGACGTTGTGGATCCTCGCTTGGCGAGTTCCTCTGCGATCGCCTCGCGCACCTTATCGGCCGTACCAACGGGCACCGTGGACTTGTCGAGCACAATCTTTGGGCTCGTCATGTATTTGCCGACGTTGCGCGCGGCGGCGACGACGTATTGCAAATCTGCGGAGCCGTCTTCGCCAGGAGGCGTGCCGACCGCAATCATTTGAATATCGCCAAACGCGACGGCTTCTTGAATATCCGTGGTGAAACGCAAGCGTCCGGCCGCCACGTTGTTAGCGACGATCTCCTTAAGCCCCGGTTCGTAAATCGGGATGCCGCCAGACTTCAGAATGTCGATCTTGCGTGGGTCGACGTCCAGGCAGAGCACTTGATTCCCGACGTCGGCCAAACACGCGCCCGACACCAAGCCCACATAACCAGTACCGATAACGGTGAGTTTCATTTTCTAGAGCACACTTTCTAGCGAGTGGTTGATGGCGGCAAGTGTGGCAATCGGATCTTTCGCGCTCGTGACAGAGCGCCCAATGACCAAAAAGTCGCTGCCCATTCTAATCGCGTCGACGGGCGTGACCACGCGCGACTGATCGCCCTTGGCGTCGTCTGCAAGGCGAATGCCCGGGGTAATGAGTTGAAACGCGGCGCCGAATTTCTGCTTCATCTGCGGCGCTTCTTGCGCCGAGCAGACGATGCCATCCATACCCGATGCGTTGGCCAGCGCGGCGTAGCGTGCGACCACCGCGTCGCTATCGGGCTCCAAGCCGATTTCAGGTAACTCAGCAGCACTCATGCTCGTGAGCATGGTCACCGCGATCAGGATCGGCTTGTCACGGCCCGGCAAGGTGTTGCTCGCGACAGCCTCGGCCGCCGCTTCCATCATGCGACGTCCACCTGCGGCATGCACGTTGATCATCCACGCGCCGAGTTTGGTGGCGGCACGACACGCACCGGCGACCGTGTTGGGAATGTCGTGGTACTTGAGATCGATAAAGACATCAAAGCCACGCGATTGCAGTGACTCAACAACCTGCGGGCCACCAGCGGTGTAGAGCTCTTTGCCAACCTTGACTTGGCACAGCGTGGGTTCAAGTCGCGCGGCGAGCGCCAGCGCGTCTTTGGGTTCGGCGAAGTCAAGTGCGACGATGATGGGCTTACGAGCGCGTTTGCTTGGTGTCGACATGGCTGATAACGAGTGTGCGGCCTAGCCGCGTTTGTTTTTCTGGTTTTCGATGTGCTCGGCTTGCAAGCGCGCGAGATGGCGTTCCGCCGTGTCGTACTCTGCGGTGCGTCGCGGCGGGAACGTATCCCAACCATTGCACGCCGGGCAATGCCAATACCATTGCTTGGCCTTAAAGCCGCAACTGCGGCACAAATAGACCGCGAGCCGACTGGCGTGGCTATGAACGAGCGACTTCAACGTTTCGAGGTCGGCTTTGCGATCGTCGGTCGCCGCGAGCACGCGTGCTTCGAGCAAGTGGTCCAGCCCGACGAGGGTAGGATTCAAACGCAAATCCTCTTTCACCAAGTCCGCCGCTGCGTCAGCGCCCTGCTCTTTCAAGGTTGCCTTGAACAGAATCGTGAATATGTCGAGCGAAGGATATTGCGATTGCATGCGCGATAGCTCGGCTAAGCCCTCGGCACCTTTGCCCAACGCTTGATGCGCGCACAAGAAGCCCTCTGCCGCGAGCCCAAGGTAGCTCGCGTCTTGTGCTTCGATGGCGCGCCATACGGCGATGGCTTCGGCATGGCGCCCCTGGCTTTCGAGCCATTGACCACGCAGCAGATTGGCGCGCACACAGAGCGGATACTCGCGCAGCGCATGGTCGAGCTGTGCATTCGCGTCTGCCTGCGCGTCTGCGGATGCATTGGCTGCATGCAACTCGACGGCGAGTTCGCAATGAAAGTTGGCGATCACCGCCGCGTGTTTGCGCTTTTCAGCAGGTAAGTCACTATCGAGCATGCGCGCAATATCAATGGCACGACGCCAGTTGCGTTCTTGCTGATACAAATTGAGCAGCAGCGACAACGCTGTATGGCGGCGCGCTTCCGGCGCCCCACGCATGTCGATGACATCGAGCAGGATTTTCTCGGCGTGATCGAGCAATCCCGACTTGTGATAGTCGAGCGCGGTCTCGTAGAGTGCCGCGGTGCGCTCGTCCGTGGTGAGGCCACTGCGCTCGGAGAGCGCCTTGTGCACACGCAACGCGCGATCAATCTCGCCGCGACGGCGGAACAGGCTTCCCAACGCAAACTGCAACTCAACGACTTCCGGGTGCTGACGCGATGCCTCCAGCAAGGCTTCGATCGCCTGATCGGGCTGCTCGTTCAGCAAGAAGTTCAGCCCTTGAAAATACGCACGCGGCAATTCGCGCGATTGGGTCAGCAGATGCTTGACGTCGATACGCGCCCCCAACCAGCCTAGGGCGAAGAACACCACGGCCGAGACAAACAACCACGGCAGCCAAGACAGAAACGCTTCCATTAGCCACCGGTCCCCGATGGATTGGTGCCGACTTCATTCGTCGAAGACGACGCTGTACCGATTGCACCAAGCGCAGTATCGCCACGTGACTTTTGCTGCAAGGCACGATTGAGGCTTCGAATCTCGCGCTTGAGCCGAAAGATCGAATACAACGCCGACAACAAGCCGAGCAGCAAGCCCGCACCGAAAAATGCCAGCAGCACCAGCGCCAACGGCGCGCGCAAGGCACCACCAAAGCCGTTGAGGGTGACCAAGTCAGCGTTCTTGGCCGCAAACCAAACGAGCAGCAGCACCACGAGTACACGCAGTATCCAAATCAAGATGTGCATGGAGGTGTCTTCCGGTCAGTAGCTTAGCGGTGCGCCATCGCGCAGCGCGGACCCGCAAAAAAATAGCCGGATACCTTCCAGCATCCGGCTATTTTGACGTGCATGTTCTTCAATCAGCTTCCGAACCGCGCGGCGAAGTGTTGCCGGCGTCGGCCGCAACCGAGGTCGTACCAACGGTGGCCGGGCTAGCGGCCCCACTTGCGCCTGCAGCGGTCGCCGCACGACGCGCAGCTTCCGCGGCTTCGGCGGCCTCAATGGCCTCGTCGACGCGCTCGCGCAATTCTTTGCCCGCCTTAAAGTGCGGGACGTATTTCTTGGGGACCAGCACCTTCTCGCCCGTTTTAGGATTGCGGCCCGTACGCGGCGGACGGTAATTGAGTCCGAAGCTGCCAAAACCGCGAATCTCGATGCGGTCACCTTGTGCGAGCGTGTTCGACATCGCATCAAGCATGGTCTTTACGGCCAGTTCAGCGTCTTTTGGTGCCAGCTGGTTATGGCGGGCTGCCAGAATCTCGATCAACTCGGATTTGGTCATGGATTTCAAAAGGCAGATCCGTATGGTTATTGAGGCTTGATCAATCGGCGCTCTTGAGGCGCTTTGCTTGCCAATCAGTTGCCGGTACCGCTTGCGTCGCACGGAGGACGATGCAGCCGTCCACGTGCGGTTCGGGAGGCAACCGACTCAAATGAGCCGGATGCCCCACAAACCAGCCCAACTTAGTCTTGCTTCAGCTTCGCCTTGAGCAATGCACCAAGGTTGGTGGTGCCTGCGTTAGACGGTGCTTCGTCGGTCATGCGCTTCATCGCATCTTTCTCGTCGGCAGCGTCTTTCTGCTTGATCGACAGATTGATGTTGCGCGTCTTGCGATCGACGTTGATGATGATGGCTTCGATTTCGTCGCCTTCCTTCATCACGCTACGCATATCTTCAACGCGCTCGCGCGAAACTTCCGACGCACGCAGATAGGCTTCGATGTCGTCGGTAAGTGCAACGACCGCGCCCTTAGCGTCGATCGACTTCACCTTACCTTTGACGATCGCGCCCTTGTCGTTCATCGCCGTGTAGTTGGTGAACGGATCGGAGTCGAGTTGCTTGACGCCCAGCGAAATGCGCTCGCGCTCCATGTCGATTGCCAACACAACGGCTTCGAGCTCATCGCCCTTTTTGTAGTTCTTGACGGCTTCTTCGCCTGGGACGTTCCAGGAGAGGTCAGACAGGTGAACCAGACCGTCGATGTTGCCCGGC
>JAJTHU010000050.1 GCA_021300055.1 Nitrosomonadaceae bacterium
GCCGTGTACGGCGAAACCACCGGCACCGAGCGCCTGATCCCGTTCGACATCGTTCCGCACGTCATCCCCGGCGCCAAGTGGGAAATGATCTCCGCGGGGCTCAAGCAGCGCGTGGCTGCGTTGAACGCGTTCTTACATGACGTTTATCACGACATGGAGATCCTCAAGGCTGGAAAAATTCCAGCCGACATGGTGCTCGAGAATACGCAGTTTCGAAAGGAGATGGTCGGCATCAATGTGCCCGGTGGCATTTATGCGCACATCGCGGGCATCGACTTGGTCAAGGATGGGGACGGCGAGTACTACGTGCTGGAAGACAACCTGCGCACGCCGTCTGGGGTGTCGTACCTACTAGAAAACCGCAAGATGATGATGCGGCTCTTCCCCGAGCTTTTCAACGCACAACGCATTCGCCCGGTCGATCACTACCCCGATCTGCTGCTCGATACGCTGCGCAATGCGGCGCAGCCTGGAGTGGACAACCCGACGGTGGTGCTCATGACGCCGGGGCATTTCAACTCTGCCTATTTCGAGCACGCCTTCCTCGCGCAGCAAATGGGTATCGAGCTCGTCGAGGGGGTGGACTTGTTCGTGCAGGACGAAACCGTCTTTATGCGCACCACTCAAGGCCCGCAAAAGGTAGACGTCATCTATCGCCGCATCGACGATGATTTCATCGACCCACTCGCATTCCGCGGCGATTCCATGTTGGGCGTGCCGGGCCTCATGAGTGCATACCGTGCTGGGCGCGTCGCGCTCGCCAACGCGGTCGGCACGGGCGTCGCCGATGACAAATCGACCTACCCCTATGTGCCCGAGATGATTCGTTTTTATCTCGGCGAGGAGCCAATCCTCAAGAACGTGCACACCTACATGCTCGGCAAGAAGGATGACCTCGACTACGTGCTCGCGCACATGGAAGAGCTAGTCATCAAGGAAGCGCAAGGCTCTGGCGGCTACGGCATGTTGGTGGGCCCTACGTCCACTAAGGAAGAGCGCGAGCGCTACCGTCAACGTGTGCTTGATCAGCCTGAGCGCTTTATTGCGCAACCCACGCTGTCCCTTTCTGCCGTTCCCACTTTCGTAAAGCAAGGTTTAGCGCCACGCCACATCGACTTGCGTCCCTACGTGCTGTCCGGCAAAACGGTCAACTTTGTGCCGGGTGGTCTAACGCGTGTCGCACTGCGCGAGGGGTCGCTAGTGGTTAACTCTTCGCAGGGTGGCGGGGTGAAAGATACATGGATTGTCGACTGATGATGCGTCGATTTTCTGCTGCGCTTGGCGATGCGGTGTTGCTCAGGCCCTCGTCATCCTCATGTATCGGCACATACATTCCGGTGTCTCGGCCCCTCGCGCCTTGCCTCGCCGGCGCTCGCGACGAAACTCGGCGCATCATCCCCACCCACAATCTGCATCCGAAAACGTTTGAGTACGGCCTACAACAAATGATGGAGACGGTAAGGACACAACATGCTCTCTAGAACCGCCTCAATGCTCTACTGGATGGCGCGCTATGTTGAGCGCGCCGAAAACCACGCGCGCATTCTCGATGTGGCGTATCGGATGTCGCTGCTCACCAAAGACCCAGACTTGCAGGATCAGGAATGGTTTGCGCCGCTCAACATCACCGGCACGCTGTTCCCGTTCAGCGGGCGACACAATTTGGTGTGCGCTAAAGAAGTGCTCCACTTCATGGCGCTCGACCCGGACAACCCTTCGTCGATCTACAATTGCGCGCGCCAAGCGCGTGAGAATGCCCGTGCGGTGCGCGGCACGATCACCTCCGAAATGTGGGAAGTGCTCAATGCCACGTGGCTTGAGATGCAGAACATGGATGAAGATCGCATGTACGCCAAAGGCGTATCGGCGTTTTTTGATTGGGTAAAAGAACGCTCACACCTTTTCCGAGGCGTTACGTTCGGCACGATTCGACGCGACGATGCCTTTCAGTTTCATCGCCTTGGCACCTATGTCGAGCGCGCCGACAACACCGCGCGCATCATCGACGCCAAGTACCATATCCTGTTGCCCTCTGTAAAAGACGTGGGCGGCGCGGTGGACTACTACCAATGGTCGGCGGTATTGCGCTCGGTGTCGGCGTTCGAATCGTATCGCAAGGTGTATCGCGATGTCATCACGCCGCTGCGGATTGCTGAGTTGCTCATCCTGCGTAAGGACATCCCGCGCTCACTGCACTTTTGCTTGCATGATGTTTACGAAATCCTGCGCGCTGTGCAAAACGGATCGTCAGAGGAAGCCACTCGCCTCGCCGGCGAAATCTATGCATCGCTCCAGTTCGGTCGCGTCCAAGATATCTTTGCGCGCGGCTTACACGAGTACTTGACGGACTTCCTCGCGGCTACCGGAAAGCTAGGCAACGAAATAAACTCTGCGTTCTTCGCACCCACACTGCCAACTGGCGCGGTCACGACCGGCGGGTACACCGCAGTACAAGCGGCAGCATAGCCGTGGTCTTCACTTCAGCTTGAGCAGCACCATCCAGGAGAGGAAGCAACAATGACTTACTGTGTCGCCCTGAGACTCGATTCAGGGATGATCTTTGCGTCGGACTCGCGCACCAACGCCGGTGTGGATCACATCGCCACCTTTTGCAAGATGCGCGTCTATGACAAGCCCGATGATCGGGTGATCGTCGTTTTGTCGTCGGGAAACCTCGCGATGACGCAAGGGGTGACC
>JAJTHU010000211.1 GCA_021300055.1 Nitrosomonadaceae bacterium
ATCGATTTTCGCCATGCTCGCGAATAGTTCGAGCGCCAGATGGCTGGCGCTGCCGACGCCAGCCGTCGCGTAGGTAAGCACACCGGGTTGCGCCTTGGCCGCTTGAACCAGATCGCTAATGCTTCGATAAGGTTTGTTGGGTGCAGAAACGATCACGCTCGGCACAACGCCGATGAGTGCGACTCCACTGAAGGCGCGCGCCGTATCGAAGGGAAGTCTTTTGTACAGCGATGGATTGATGGCGTGGCCGTTGGCTGTTGCCAGCAGTGTATAGCCGTCTGCCGGGGCGCTTGCCACCGCGGCGGCGGCGATGGAGCCGCCGGCACCCGGTCGGTTTTCGACGATCACTTGTTGGCCGAGTGACGCGCTGAGCTTCTCCGCGAGGATGCGACTCAAGATATCGACCTGGCTTCCGGGCGAAAGCGTGGCGATGATACGAATTGGCTTGCTTGGGTAGGCGGCAGGCGCACTGGCCGCACTAGGCGCAGAGAGCGAAGCGAAAAGTGCTGGGAGTAAGAGGAGCAGTGCGCCCAAAGTGGGCGTATACCTGCTGCTTAGCATTCGCTTAGCCACGAATCGTGATTCGGTCGAAGTCGCTGCCGCGCTCCAGCCAATCTTCTGCGATCACCTGCTTGGCGCCGCCGTGCGCCGGATGGTAAACATCGATGCCGCGCCCGCGCGCCACAAAGCCTGCTGGAACGATGAGCGTTTCTGGGACGTTCAGCGCGGGCATGGCCGGGAGTCTGAAGCCTTGCGTGTAGGTCGCGTTGCGCATCTTGTTGTCGGAGGCGCGGATGGCAGTCGCCTCGGGCTTGCCGGGTAACAGCGCGAGCGTGACGATCAACGTGCCCGACTTTTCTTCCAGCAGTTCACGAACGCTGGCGAGATAAAACTCTCCTGGCTTACCAATACGCAACCCGACCAAGTTGCCAATCGCAACGCCACGAGCGCTATTGGAGGGCCGTACCACACGGATAGCGTCGCGCGCTTGGTCAACGATCGGCCAGGTCTCCGAGCCATAGTTGAACTCTGCGTAACGCGCACGGGTGGTGGCCTCAGTGACGCGACCGAACATGGCAATGTCGCTCATTTCCTGCCGCGAAAGCTCGCGCTTTACACCGGGCTGCTCGAATAGGTCGCCACTCAGAAAAAAGTGCGTCTCTGCAATACCAAAAGCGATGATTGCCTCTGCTTCACGCGGTGCGATGGCCGACGTACGCGGCACCCCAGACTCGCACCATAAACGATGCAAGCGCGTCAGTTGTGTGGCGGCGTCCACCGCTGACCAGTCGCTTGGCAGATCCAGTGTGGCGGGCTCTTCGCCTTCGCCCAGCTTCTTGATGCGACGACGCAAGGATTTCGACAATTCACGCACATCAAGCAAGCGGACATGCTCAGCACGCGCGTCAACGAGATGAAACGCCGCGCCTGCATTCGCCATCAGATCAACACCGAGCGTGGGTTCGGCGGCAGGTTGGAATGCCTCGCGCGTGAACACCACCTTATGCGCAAAGCGCTTCAGCACAGCGTCAACGAAATCAATTTCACGGGCACTCAGTGCGTACACGTTGGCGAGCTGACCGAGCAGTACAGCACTGTAGGCTTGGGTGACGCTCGAATATCCATCGACGCCGGCGATGGAATCTTTCACTTTGGCCGTGGTGAGTTTGCGCGACTCCGCTTCCATCCACTGCAGGTGGAGTCTCATCCACAAGTTGGAGTCGAAACGGCGGTAGATGAATCCTGCCATCAACATGCCGAGCCCGATGTACCGCACGATACGTTGGATGATGAGCGCAGCGTGTGCAGAGAGAGGTGACGCGTCGCCCTGCGCCTCTTGGTAGCAGCGCCGATAACCCGCTTCCATTTCGCTGAGCAGTAAATTGGAAATCGTCCACGCGCCCATATCAGCGCTGTTGAGCGGCACTGTCTTGCCGACGTAACGCTTGCGTTGCTCACCCAATAAGTACGCAACTTTGTCGCGCAGCAACTCCATGCAAGTCAGTCGTTCGATCGCCGAAAACTGATTGCTTCGATTCAGGATGCGCAGCGCATCATGCAGCTTCTGCTGCGCTTGGGCAGCATTGGTCATCGCCAACGTCTTGAGCCAGTCTTTGCAGCTACGCGCGTCGAAGAAAAACAAATAGCCCGGTTTGGAAACAGGCGAAGTTTGAATCGCCATCGCGACAACCCTCCAGATGCATCACTACGTTGACTGCGGTGATTTGTGCGGGTCTTCTTGCGACGCTAAAAGCGACGCTACAACCCGATTAACGCAGTGCGAATCGCATCATGCCACGCTGTGGACGATTTGGATATGGGGGCTGACGAAGGGTCAACTCCGCCAGCCCAGATGGGTTTGGGGAAGGTTGCGTCATTCGCATAGCGTGGGATGACGTGCCAGTGCAGGTGTGGCGTCATGTTGCCGAGGCTGGCGAGGTTGATTTTGTCGGGATTCAGCGACGGTCTGAGCGCTGCCTCGACGCAAAACACGGCGCGCATGAACCGCGTACGGGCTGCTTCGTCGAGATCGGTCATCTCGCGAACATGCTCTCGCCATATCACCCGACAAAAACCTGGATACGCCATCCCCTCGTCGCCACCGACGGCGACGACGCGGAGTTCAGCGTTTTCGAACAACAACATGCCGCCTGGCTGCGCGCACAGTTCGCAGCCTTGCTCGTTAGACGCATGATCCATGCTCACTGCAACGGTGCTGGGTTCATGTTGGCTGGCGCGGTGCCTGCATTGCTGATGACTGAGGGTGCCGCACCATTCGCATTCATCAGCCACAACGTGAGCGTGCCGCTGGGTTGGCGCCATACCACATCGTAAATACCGTCACCGTTGAAGTCGCCAGTGGCGTACAGCGTCCATGTTGAATCGGTGGCGCCGATATTGAACGCTGTCTGCGCAAGGCTTAGCGTTGAGCTCGTACACGATGCGTTGGGGTCATCAGCGGCGCCGGTATAGGGCGGAAGGTTCAATCCCATCGCATTGAGGTTGATAAGGCGCACTTCGCCAGTGGTTGCATTGCGCGCCAGAACGTCGCCACGTCTACTACCGCTGAAGTCGGCGAGCTTCAATGCAGTGAATCCCGTTGGCAGGCTGCCGCCAGATAGGTTGGCGCAGGTGCGATTGGGCGTGGCCATGAGTACACGCATAGCGTTGGCCGGGTTCACG
>JAJTHU010000303.1 GCA_021300055.1 Nitrosomonadaceae bacterium
GGGTTCTGATGCCGCGACGCGCCCATTCTCTCGCGACATCGAACCTGCTTCAGACGTGGCGAGACCGGCGGTCAGCGTGCTGGCGCCGCACTCAGGCGGCGGGCGTGAAAGCGCATCACGCCCACAGCTTCCGACAGGCCTCGCTAGTCTGTCAATCCTCGTGGCTGAGGACAACGAGGTTAATCAGCGCGTCATCGAAGGTATTTTGCGGCGCATGGGGCATCGCATCACGCTCGTCACCAACGGCGACGAGGCGGTGCGCGCCCTAGCTAACACAGCCAATGCGCCCGAAAGCGCATTCGATATCGTAATGATGGACATTCACATGCCGTTACTCGACGGCGTTGCGGCAACGCTTGCGATTAAGCAACTCTTCATTCACGAGGACCCTGCGCAACGTGTCGCGCCACTCCCGATCGTAGCCATGACGGCTCACGCGCTGGCGGGTGATCGCGAGCACTATCTTCAATCGGGCATGGATGATTACATCTCCAAGCCCATTCGCAATGACGATTTGCACGCGCTTTTGGTACGATGTGTACCAGCCAAAATGACGCCAACCGCCAACACTCCGCCGCGGCGCACTGGCGCGCACTCAGCGGTAGCGACCAGCAGAGTCCCTGCCGTCGCCAAGGCTGAGCCCGCTGCGAAAATTGCGGCGGCGCCTGCTATTGCCGTGCTCGACTTTGAGCAACTCAATGACATGCGCGACTTGCCGGGTGACGATACTGGCAAATCGCTGATCGATTTATTCCGCGAGAAGTCAGACGAGCGCCTGCGCTTGATGGCGTCTTGTTTGGTCGATGCCAACTGGCTCTTGCTTGGCGATATCGCACACAGTCTGCGCGGGGCATCTGCCAGTGTTGGATTCCCGCGCGTCGCGGCGGCCTGCAAATCACTCGAACTCGCCGCACGACAGCTCGCACCGAAGCCAGGCGTCACGCCAACGCAAAACGCCGACACGCCACCCTCGCAAGCGCAAATGGATGAACTCTATGAGGACATCAAGCGCTGCTATCTTGAGGCAGATGCCGCACTGACTCGCTGGCTAAACGAGTCGGCGTAAAGGAGTCGGCGCAAAGCCGCAAGCAAGCCAAGGGCTCGGTTAGTTCGCCTTAAACGGCTTGCGGGCATAAAGGCTCCAGATGCGCGCAACGTCCATCGCGCCTTCAGTTCCTTTAACAGCGCCCAGCGCTTCAACGGCCTTTGCCTGCTCACCCGCAAGCGCATACGCGATGCCGAGCTTCAACTGTGCGTCATCGGGACGACGTAGCCCTGGACGCTTGATGCCCTGCTCCATCATCGGCAAGCCAGTCTTCATGTCACCATTGAACACATAGTTGAGTCCCGCGTTAAACAAGCCCGGACCTTCTTTCGCTGCGGCAGCTTCTGCGGATGAGCGCGCCATGTTCTTGATGTCGTCCGCAGCATCTTTCGCCATGGTGTCGCGGAATTTGACGTGTTCTGCCGTGCCGAGCACTTTGAGGTTGATGCCAATATTCAAAATGTTCTGCGCATCGATAGGAAATCCCGCTTCCCGCGAGGCGCGTGCGATAAACATGTAGTTGGATTCAGTCAACGGCTGCCCAAGCGTCATTTTCAAACGCATGAGATCAAGCAAGTAACGCTCATTGAAATTCGCAAGACGCGAGGTGCGCGCGATGAGGTCAGCCCAGTAATCATTCTTTGGGTAATGCAGCACCAGCCGCTCAAGCGCTGCGCGGTACGTTGCATCGTCATTCATATTGAGTGCAATGCGTCCTTGCAGCATGATCAAGTCCTCGGACGGCGTCTTGTTGGCCGCATCCAGTTCCTTGAGAGAGTTGGCAACTTCGCGCGCCGCGCCCGCTTTGTCGTCCGCGAGAAACAGCGCCTGCACCTGGATCAAGCGCAGACGCGGCTCGGTGCTGCCGTCGTCCATCGCGCGTCTGGCCCACGCAGCGGACTCCTTGTAGTTCTTCAACCGGTAGTTCGCGAATGCTAGCTCTTGCGAAAACGGCAACTTCTCTGCGACAGGCAAACGTCCGCTGTTATAGACGTGCTCAAACGACCTCACCACTACCGCGTCATCACGTACACCGACCGCGGCAGCAGCACGGAAGCGTTCCAGCAGGAACGTCTCATACGGTGAGCGATCGGCCACCGCCTCAATCTCGGCCAGCTTCGCTAGGGCTTCACGGAACTTCATGCCTTGGATCATCTCTTGTGCCGCTTTGAAAGGCGCCGCCAGCGCGGGTCGAACCGTTTCAGCCGGCGCGGCCGCAGCAGGCCGCGCCTGTGCGTACGCTTCGGGCGCGTGATAGATCGCGAGTACGGTCAGAGCAAGCGCAGTAAACGTTGTGACCGTTGCAAGCCGGCTCAATGGGAATCGGTGCGCGGACCGAATGTGCAAACGCGGCACGAACGAGGTCAACTGTTGATGCGAGTTCATACCAAGCGGAAAAGTTGGATTCATATTCGGTCAGATAGAAAAGTAAGCAAAATCGAGAGCCTGCAGCCGGCGTCACGGACATTCCGTCTCCGCAAGCCACACTATTATCTCCGCTCTGACCGAAAGTTGCCGACCTGGTCTCTTTACGGTGCGTATAGTCAGCCTGCGACTAAGCCAATAACGCCTCGCGCACGTTGCGCGCCGACGCGAGTTTTTCCACGAGGGTGCGCCGATAGACTAGCCGGGCCCAACAAACACAAACTCCAGAAAAGACGGGCGGTTTGCGGCAAAAATGCCTCAAACTACCCGTCAACACTAGTGTTTGAGATCCTACCTAAGCCTCTAAGGCGTTGACGGCACGCACAAATGCGCATCCTGCTAATTGAAGACGACGACGTTCTGCGAGACGTCATCCACAAAACACTGACTGAAGCCGGCCATCGTATCGACGCCGCTGCCAACATGGAAACCGCTGACCATCTCTGGCGCTTCCAGCCCTTTGACATGGTCATCCTCGACTTGAATCTGCCTCGCCGTGCGCGTCCTGAGGCAGGCACTGGGAACGCGCTGACGCTGCTCCGTGAGGCGCGCCTTCGCGGCGACCACACACCGGTGTTGATCCTGACCGCCCGCAATCGTCTTGAAGAGCGCGTTGCCGGACTGGAGGCAGGTGCTGACGACTACATGGCCAAGCCGTTCGATCTCTCGGAGCTTACTGCCCGCATACGCGCGCTCGGCAGACGCGCGATCGGTGCCGTGGACCGCGCCGAGGTCGGTCGTTTGTCGGTTGATCGCAGTGCGCGCCGCTGCTTTATCGGCGAGTCCCCACTCGACCTACCGGCTCGGGAGTATGAAGTCCTGATGGAACTCGCCTCGCCGCCAGGCCGCGTGATTAGCAAACAGATGTTGTCCTCCAAGCTGTCAGAGCTCAACGAACTTCTTGCCGATAACGCGCTGGAAGCGTTCGTATCTAGGCTGCGTAAGAAGCTTGCCGGCAGCGGCGCACGCATACGAACACTGCGCGGAATTGGCTACGTGCTAGAGCGCGATGATGCCTGAGCCCGACGCACGAGACGCACAGCGAAAGCCTTCGCTACGCCGCCAACTCGCCAGGCAGGTGCTAGTGCCGCTTGCTGTGACTTGGCTTGTTGGCACATTGGTGGTCCTTTCCGTCGCTAACTACTTTGTTGGCCGAGCATATGACAGAGCGCTGCTCGATGACGCGTATGCACTAGCGGCTCGGATGCAAGCGGGCGGCACGGAGGAACTGTCGATGCCCAGCGCGCGCGACCTCGCGACGGTACTTTTTGACCAGTCCGAACAAAACTACTTTGCCATTTACGCCAGTTCGGGCGAATTGATCGCAGGTCAGTCCAAACTACCACGGGCAACGGGAGATCTATCGCGTCCTGCCCACTTCGACACCACCGAACTTGACGGGCTCAGTGTCCGGCGCGTGACCTTGGCCATCGATCGAGGCCAGGCATACACCGTCGTGATGGCACAGACGCTGACAAGTCGTACGCGTCTGCTAGAAAGGTTAATCGCGTTCGCAATCGTCCCCCAAGCAGTGCTTTTGCTGGGCCTTGGCGTATGGCTACGTCGCGCCATCCGCGAAGAGCTAAGGCCACTAGACGAACTGCAGCAAGCGATGAGCAAGCGCGATGCGCGCGACCTAACGCCGCTCACAACGCCGACAGAAACACAGGATCTGCAGCGCCTCACTGACGCCGTTAATGCTTTGCTGTCGCGCATTAGCCTGGGCGTCACTGCACAGCGCGAGTTCGCTGGAAATGTTGCGCACGAACTGCGTACACCGCTCGCCGGTATACGCGCGCTAGCGGAGTACGGCTTGAAGCAACGTGACGGCGAGATATGGCGCGAGCAGCTCGAAGCGATTCGCAAGAGCGAGCAACGCGCGACCCATCTCGTGGATCAATTGTTGGCTCTGGCGATGGCGGACGAAGCTACCAACGGTTTACAGCTGAATCCGTTGCGCCTCGATGTGCTCTGCCGCGAAGTGGTGATGGATTATCTTTCTCGCACCGAGCTTGCCCGCGCAGATATTGGCGCTGAGGGTATCGATCAGCCAATTTCAGTCGTCGGTCATCCCAGTCTCGTCGTTGGGCTGCTAACCAACCTGATCGACAATGCGCTCCGCTACGGCAAGCCGACCGACGGGAGCCAGGCAATGATCACGGTTTACGTTCGCCCTCACGAGCAAGGCGTTGACTTGGGCGTATCTGATAACGGCCCCGGACTGGCGGATGGCGAACGCTTCGCCATGAGTGAGCGCTGGACGCAAGGCGCACTCGGCCAGGAACTCGGTCAGGGTGCCGGACTGGGACTTGCCATTGTCGCGCGCTATGCGCGGCTCATGAACGCCACGCTCACTTTCGGCCGTTCTGCGTCAGGCGGCGCCGATATTTACTTGCGCTTCCCGGTTGTTAGCTCGTCCACAAAGACTGACGTTTAGCGACCACGTCACTTGCGTGAGCGACCTGCCCGTCGCTGTGGCGAAGTGCTATCGGACATCAAGCCAAGATCATCAAGACGCATCAAGATCATGGTGCGGTCCTCGCGCGCGACGTCGCGCCAATCCCTATCTTGCTGTGCGCCGAGCAGCGCATAGAGAAGGTTAAGGCTTGCGCTGCCCTCGCGCTGGCGGATGCGCGCGTAGAGTTCAAAGACATCGACCCGTCGCAGATCTTCCAAAGACTCGATGCCATACGCCATGAGCAGGCGCTTCGAAACAGGACCAA
>JAJTHU010000067.1 GCA_021300055.1 Nitrosomonadaceae bacterium
CCAAAACGCGTTCGGGCAAGATCATGCGCCGCTTGTTGCGCTCGATTGCCAAGGGCGAGGAGATCAAGCAGGATACGTCTACGCTTGAGAACCCAGCGATTCTCGACCAACTCAAGCAATCGATGTAGCGCACTTCCGGTTGCAGCGTCGAGAGACGATTGATCCGATCGCGGTGAGCAGAATTTAGCCGCGACAACACCCAACGCACTTTTCGGGCAACATTGCCGGAAAGTGCGTTTTCATTTGTGGTGACGCAGAACGCGGGTAGACCAATCCTATGGCTGTTGCAGAGCAACCCTCATCGACGATCATCGACGCGACCGCGGACGAGTTGGCAGCGCATGCACCCTTTGACCGCATGGAACGCAGCTTGGTCGCCAGCATCGCCGCAAAGGTGCGGCTTGCGTATTACCCAAAGGGTGCGTCGATCTTGACGCCGGACTCGGGCGCGGTGGATCGACTGTTCATCGTGCAACGTGGGCGCATTGATGGGCTTGCTTCAGTCGATTCAGGCTCCCCCATTGAAGCACTCACGCTGGTAGAGGGCGAGATGTTTCCCGTTGGTGCGCTCATTGCGCGCCGCGCAAGCACGCTGCGTTTTGTGGCGTCGACCGATGCGTTCTGCTACGAACTGCCGGTTGCGGACTTCGAAGACGCGATGGATTGCTCGCGCGAACTTCGACATTTTGCGACGACACGTCTCGCACACCTGTTGCAGCTCTCACAGCGGCAGACGCAAAAAGAATTCAGCGAGCGCGTTTCCGCTGCACAAACGCTGACGAGTCCGCTATCGAGTTTGTTGCGCCGCGCCCCGGTATCGGTTCCTCCTGAAACTTCCGTCCGCGATGTGCTGCTACTGATGCAACTCGAACGCATCGGCTCGGTGGTCGTTGTCGGCGTCGAAGAGCTCAAGCCCGTCGGTATCTTTACCGAACGTGACGTTCTCGGACGCGTTGCGCTCCCCAAGATCGATCAGTCCGCGCCAATCTCGTCTGTGATGACGGCAAATCCCATGATGCTCGCTAGCTCGGCGACGGTCTTCGAAGCCGCGCGCATCATGGCAGAGCGCCGATTCCGCCACATCATCGTCGTCGAAGAGGGGCGGCTGGTCGGCGTCGTTTCCGAACGAGATTTGTTCGCGCTGCAGCGGCTGTCGCTAGGGAGTGTCGCAAAGGCGATCGAGCGCGCCGCGAATGTTGCAGAACTCCGTCAAGCCTCAGAAGATGTGCGGCGCATGGCACTGAGCTTGATCGGGCAGGGTGTGGCTGCCGAGCAGCTTACGCAGTTTGTCACCACGATGAATGACAGCCTAGTCGCGAGGGCGCTTGCACTAGCGCCCTCGGGGGCGCATGTGATGGACGTTGATTGGTGCTGGATCGGTTTGGGCTCGGAAGGTCGCCACGAGCAAACGCTCGCGACTGACCAAGACAACGCGCTCATCTTTGTTCCGCGCAGCACATCAGACCTTGAAGCCACACGGCAAGCATTGTTGGACTTCGCACGCGAGGTCAACGCGATTCTCGATCAGGTGGGGTTCCCACTCTGCAAGGGCGAGATCATGGCAGGCAACCCGAAGTGGTGTCTGACGGCGACCGAGTGGCGCGACGTGTTTACCGATTGGTTGCGCAGCGCCGGACCGCAAGCTCTCTTGAATGCAGCGATCTTTTTTGATTTTCGGCCACTGCACGGCAACGTGGAACTGGCGAATGCGCTTCGCCAATGGCTTGCACCAGCGGTGGCTGGTCACCCGCTCTTCCTACGCCACCTTGCGGAGAACGCTTTGCAGGTCAGACCACCGCTCGGCGTGTTGCGTGACTTTGTCGAGGACGACGAGTATCCCGGCACACTCAACCTCAAGAAGTACGCGGCTCGCCCATTCATCGACGCAGCCAGGGTATTTGCGTTGGCGCAGGGTTCGCACAAAACCAACACGGCCGAGCGATTGCGCGCAGCGCTCTCGGCCATGCAAGTGGCGGATGACGAGATTAACGCGTATGTCGATGCGTTCCATTTTGTTCAACTACTTCGGCTGCGGACGATTCACGTTGGGCAGTCGCAGGACGCGCTTGAGCCCACAGAGCAACCGATACCGGCGAATCATTTGGTTCTCGCGACGCTCAACGACTTGGATCGACGCATCCTCAAAGAAGCACTCAGGCAAGCGCGCAAGTTGCAGTCGCGTCTTGAAATGGATTACCGAGTGTGATGCCGGTAGTGCCCCCATATGCTTGATTGGTTGCGGAGTCTCACCACACAAAGTCGCGCGCTGAGTGAACCACAGCGGCAGCGACTCGCAAGAGTACTCCAGCATCGGCAAAAGCTCGGTGATCGCTTAGGCGAGATGGGTGCTGAAGCGCGCTGGGTGGTTGCTGATGTCGAGACTTCAGGGCTAAACGTTCTGAGCGATCGCTTGATTGCCATCGGGGCGGTGGCGGTTGTACAGGGTGCGGTGCAGGTCGCGGACAGCTTCGAGGTCGTACTACGTCAAGAGCAGGTGTCGAGCGACGCAAACATTCTCGTCCATCGCATTACTCACGACCAGCAACAGTCGGGCCTTGAGCCCGCTGAGGCACTGCTGCGCTTCTGGGAGTTCGTCGGTGACAGTCCGCTGGTGGGGTACCACGCCGAATTCGATCGCATCATGCTCGAGCGCGCGGGCCGCCATTTCTTGGGCGATCGTGAATCGAGCGAGTGGCTAGACCTCGCCATGCTCGCACCGGCGCTCGTACGCGGCGGTGAGCTCACAAATGCGCAGCGCCAGGCAAGATCGCATGCGCGCCCGCTTGACTGGTGGCTGGCGAAGTTTCAGATTGAAGTGCGAAAACGCCACCATGCTGCGGCGGACGCTTTGGGCACGGCGCAACTTCTGTGCGCATTGATCGCTCGACTAGAAGAGCCCGAGCGAAGCAGTGCGACCGTCGGTTGGCTCCATGAGCAGTGTCGCAACTATCGCTGGTTGCTTGAGCGCAGTTAGCCGAGGCCAGACGCGCTACGCGCAACGTCAGCTAACGCAAGCGCTTTTGGTTCGCGCCAAGAGAATGCATCTCGTGTTCACAATCTTGGCCACATCCGATGTCATTTTTTTGTGACAGTTGGTTCTGTATCGGACCTTAGTCAATACGGCTGTTAGTTTGATGCATGTAATCGGCATGCACACTGCGTCTGTTGCTGCGTTGCAGCACTAAAAAAGTAGAGTAAACCCTCAGTTTTTTGTCCCGACCGCAACCTGACCGCATATACTCGCGCGCTGAGTGTGAGTGTTTTCACATCCCTTACCCGTTTCGAATCTGCACAGCGGGTATTTTTTCAGACCTGCAAGCACCAAAAAAACTAGGAGGACTCGATGCAGTTGACTGAACATCACCATGAGTACTGGCGAAAGAACCTTAGGCTCACAGCGATTCTGCTGACGATCTGGTTCGTCGTGACCTTCGTCATGGGTTTCTTTGCCCGGGAATTGGCGACCATTAATTTCTTTGGTTGGCCATTTTCGTTCTACATGGCCGCACAAGGCTCGTTGATCGTCTATGTTGTGATCATCGGCTTCTACGCAAACTACATGCGTAAGCTCGATATTGAGCATGACGTTGCAGAGGGAGAAGACTAATGAGCAACGCTGCCTTCAGACAACAGCTTAAGAAGTACTACACGTTCTACACCGTAGGCTTTTTGGGCTTCGTCTTAGTGCTCGGCATCGCAGAGCAAATGGGCGTGCCGCGTAAGTACATCGGCTATGCGTTCCTGTTCGCCACGATCCTGCTGTATGCGGGTATCGGCATCATGAGCCGCACGCTGGATGTTGCGGAATACTACGTCGCAGGTCGAAAAGTGCCCGCGCTGTTTAACGGTATGGCGACCGGTGCTGACTGGATGTCAGCCGCGTCGTTTATCGGTATGGCGGGTGGTCTCTACCTGCAGGGCTTTGACGGCCTCGCCTTCATTATGGGCTGGGCCGGCGGCTACTGCGTGGTGGCGCCATTCCTTGCTCC
>JAJTHU010000261.1 GCA_021300055.1 Nitrosomonadaceae bacterium
TGAAGCCGTCACCGCGGTGGCGCAGCCGAGTGATCACGTCGTGGTGATGAGCAACGGTGGTTTTGGTGGCGTACACGGCAAATTGCTTGCCGCCTTGGAAACGAAGGCGGCCAAGAGCGTGCAGGCGGGTTAACGCCTCGTTGATGCGCGACTGCTATCGCAAGAACATGCGATACGCGGGGTTGTTGGTCTCTTCCGAGTATGCGTAACCGAGCGTCTTCAAGAATTTCTGGAAGGCGGCCTGCTCGTTCTTCGGAATTTGCAGTCCCACCAAGATACGACCCACGTCCGCGCCGTGATTGCGGTAATGGAACAATGAAATGTTCCAGTTGGGGGACATCGATGACAGGAAGTTCATCAATGCGCCAGGACGATCTGGAAACTCAAACCGGAATACGCGCTCATCCTCAGCAAGCTTCGAGTGGCCGCCCACCAGATGTCGCACGTGCAGCTTGGCCATTTCATCGTCGGACAAATCGACCGCCGCAAAACCGTGTTTTTTGAAGTGCGCCACGAGTTGCTTGGGTTCGTCGCGCCCCTTGATCGCTACGCCCACAAACACGTGCGCCGCTGCGGTGTCTGCGATACCGGAGGTGGAGTCCCGCATGCGGTAAGCAAACTCAGTGATATTGCGTGGGCCGAGTGATTCACAAAACCGCTTAAAGCTGCCGCGCGTTTCGGGAACAGTCACGGCCAGCAGCGCCTCATGGTGTTCACCAACCAGCGCGCGTTCTGCAACAAAGCGCAGACGATCGAAATTCATGTTGGCGCCACAGCAAATGGCGACAAAGGTCTTGTTACGTAGTTTGTTTTTCTCGAGATAGCGTTTGATGCCGGCGAGCGCGAGGCCACCCGAAGGCTCCATGATCGAGCGTGTGTCTTGGTAAATATCCTTGATCGCCGCGCAGATTTCGTCGGTGCTGACCAACACCATCTCGTCCACGTATCGCTGCGCGAGGCGGAAGGTTTCTTCGCCGACTTGTTTGACTGCAACCCCGTCCGCAAAAAGATTTACGTGTGGCAAGGTCACGCGCTTACAAGCAGCGAGCGAGGCGGCCATGGCATTCGAATCAACCGGTTCAACGCCGATGATCTTGGTGCTCGGTGATAGCGCCTTGATGTACGCAGCGATACCACCAATGAGCCCGCCACCGCCGACCGGAACGAACACGGCATCGATGGGGTGCTGGAACTGGCGCAGGATCTCCATGCCGATGGTCCCTTGGCCGGCGATCACCAAGGGGTCATCGTACGGATGAACGTAGGTGAGCTTCTTCTTGTCCGCGAGCGACTTCGCGTGCAAGCCTGCCTCGTGATAACTGTCGCCATGCAGGACCACGGTGGCACCGCGACGCGCAACGGCGTCCACCTTGATTTGTGGCGTGGTCGTGGGCATCACGATGGTTGCCTTGCAGCCGAGCTTTTGCGCGGCCAGCGCAACACCCTGTGCATGGTTGCCGGCACTGGCGCAGATGACGCCGCGCTTTAGCTCCGCCGGCGAGAGGTGCGCCATCTTGTTGTAGGCGCCCCGTAGCTTGAACGAGAAAACCGGCTGCAGGTCTTCGCGCTTCAAAAGAACCGTGTTGCCCAAGGCCTCTGAAATACCCGTCGAGCGTTCCAGCGGGGATTCAATCGCCACGTCGTAGACGCGCGCCTGGAGGATGGCTTTGAGATAGTCGGTTGGATGCGACTGGCGACTCTTGGAACTAGGCATGGGAATGAGGTTGTCAGGCCCAAGCGACTGCATGGGCACACGCATCGTACAAGAAAACGGCTATCCTACACGCATGGACTCAAACCAACAGAACGCGCTTAAGGCCGCCGCCGCGAAGGCCGCGATCAAGGAAGTCCCCGAAAACACCATTGTCGGTGTGGGCACGGGGTCAACCGTCAACTTTTTCATCGACGAATTGATCGCCATTCGCGACCGTATTCAAGCCGCCGTTTCAAGCTCGAAGGCCTCCACCGCACGCCTTAAAGCGGGGGGCATTGAGGTGATCGCGCTAAATGATGCCGGGCCGCTTTCGGTCTATGTGGATGGGGCAGATGAAGTGACGCGCCAGCTTGCCATGATCAAGGGCGGTGGCGCTGCGCTTACCCGCGAAAAAATCGTCGCTGGCGCCTCGCAGCGATTCGTTTGCGTAGCGGACGCCTCAAAACTGGTTCCGGTGTTGGGCAAGTTTCCGTTGCCGGTCGAGGTCATCCCCATGGCGCGCAGCTTTGTGGCCCGCGAACTGGTCAAACTGGGCGGCCACCCTGAGTGGCGCATGCGCGACGACAAGGCAGTCGTCACGGACAACGGCAACTGGATTCTCGACGTCCATGGGCTTTCCATCGAAAACCCGCCCCTCTTGGAGACCGAGATCAACCAGATTCCCGGGGTGGTCACGAACGGCATCTTCGCCCGGCGAGGTGCCGATGTGCTGCTGTTGGCGACCGCCGATGGGGTCCAGCGCATTACCCGTTAAGGGGAAGGGAAGGGGCCGTGAGGGCCGACAGACGGTGGCGCCGGTAAATTCGTGTAACAGAAACGTCATCGAGGGTCGTTAGACTCGTACAATTCAGGATTGGGGGCGCTTTTCCCTGCTCCGTCCCGCTTTTTAAGGCAACGCGAATGGCCAACGAACACATTTCCAAGAAGTTTGACGCTGAACTCGAAGCGGTGCGCTCGCGCGTCCTGCAGATGGGTGGTTTGGTTGAGCAACAGATCAATCGTGCAATGGAAGTTCTCGCGTACGGTGATCTTGAGCTCGCTGAAAAAGTGATCGAGGACGATCATCGCGTCAACGCGCTCGAAGTGGCAATCGATGACGATTGCACCCACATCATTGCGCGCCGCCAGCCGACGGCATCGGACCTGCGCATGGTGATGGCAATCGTTAAAACGATCACCGACCTTGAGCGCATTGGAGACGAAGCGCAAAAGATTGCGCGCATGTCCAAGAAAGTGCACGAATCCAATATTAGCCTCGGCAACCGTTTGGCCGACGTGCGCTACGCAGCCAACATCGCAACGGACATGCTGAAGACTTCGCTCGACGCTTTCGCGCGCCTCGATTTGTCTGGAGCTGCTAAGGTCGTTAAGCAAGACGAAGAGGTTGACCAACGTTTCCGCGCGATTCTGCGTCAACTGGTGACCTTCATGATGGAAGACCCGCGCACCATTTCGGCGTCGATCGACATCCTGTTTATCGCTAAGGCGATTGAGCGTATTGGCGACCACGCCAAGAACATGAGCGAGTACGTCGTGTACCTGATTAAGGGCAAAGATGTCCGCCATGTGAGCGCAGAGGAATTTGAGAAAGCCACAACCGAAGAGTGATGTATTGGTTGAGTGCGGTTTGATGAGCAAATAAAAAACGCCGGTCGATGACCGGCGTTATTGTTTGGGGCTTGTGTTGCAAGCTTTAAGCGGCGGGCGGCACGTATCCACTGGCTTGGTCAGCCCCATCGCCGAAGAAGTGACGCATCATTTGCTCTTCCAAATACTTGCGCGCCTTTTGGTCAGCAAGGTTGAGGCGGTTCTCATTCACCAATCGCTTTTGGTGTTCCAGCCACTCTTTCCACGCCTGTTTGGAAACTTCTTCCCAAATGCGTTTGCCAATCGGACCAGGGTAGGGTGGGTAGTCGAGGCCTTCGGCTTCGGTTTTGAGCTTGACGCAGTTAACGGTGCGAGACATAAGTGATCCAGTTAGAAGAGTGTTTATTCGTTGCGGGGTAGCCGATCAACCTCGGGGCTACAACTGCTTGGTGTAAACCCTAGATTTGCGCTCGTGGTTGTAACGCGCCTGCCGCTCGGCCGGCAGCGACCGAACGTCCGCTTCAACAAAGCCGCGCTCGACGAACCATTGCGTGGTCTGGGTAGAAAGCACAAACAATGATTTGAAGTTGCGGTCTTTAGCGCGTTTTTCAATATGCGAAAGGATGCGCTCGCCGCGGCCACCATCGCGGTAAAAAGGATTCACGGCGAGACAGGCCAGTTCGGCGATCTTTTCGCCGGGGTAAGGGTTCATCGCGGCGCAGCCGATCACTTCTTCCTCATGCGCCAATACGACAAAGCGGTCGATCTCTTTCTCCACCGACTCGCGTGAGCGTGCCACCAAAATCCCGCGCTCTGCAAGTGGATCGATGAGCGCCATGATGCCGTCCACATCTGCTGGCGTGGCTTCGCGTAATTTGTCGGGTGATTCCAACACCACCATCGTGCCGATACCATGGTGCGTGAACAATTCGATGAGCAACGCGCCGTCTACATGCCGGCTGATCAGGTGCGCACGCTTCACGCCTTCGCGCACGGCGCGCATGGCGGCCGGCAAGTAGTAGTTGATGTCCTCGGCCTGGGTGGACTCGCCGAGGAGCTTCTGGGCCTCTGCCGCCGTGATTTCGCTGATGAGTTTGTTACGCGAATCGGTCGCGCCCATGGTCTCGGTCAGGAAAATCAGCTTCTCCGCCTTCAACGCAATCGCGACGGATGTGGCAACGTCTTCAAGCGTGCAGTTAAAGATATCGCCGGTTGGGGAGAAACCAATCGGCGACAGCAGCACAACTTCGTGATCGTCCAAGCGCCGATTGATGCCTTCGACGTCGACCTTACGCACTTCGCCGGTGTGCATGAAGTCGATGCCATTGCGCACGCCGTAAGGCTTGGCGGTAATGAAGTTGCCAGACGACACGCGAATGTCAGCGCCAGCCATCGGTGAGTTGGCAAGTTCGGTGGAGAGCGTGGCCTCAATTTCCATGCGTACGATGCCATTGGCTTCTTTGACGCACTTCAAGGCATCGAGGTCGGTGACGCGTCGGCCCTCTGCGTAGCGCCCCGCAACGCCGTGCTGACGCAACTGATCCTCGACTTGCGGGCGCGTGCCGTGTACCAGCACCACGCGCACTTCAAGGCTCACCAGCACGTTGATGTCGTGCG
The DNA here is from genome assembly GCA_021300055.1 of Nitrosomonadaceae bacterium. Taxonomy (GTDB): domain Bacteria; phylum Pseudomonadota; class Gammaproteobacteria; order Burkholderiales; family Usitatibacteraceae; genus UKL13-2. The sequence goes on from JAJTHU010000261.1 coordinate 4,919, forward strand.
CGAGCTGCATCATTTCGCCATCGGTCAGCACCTCGCCCCCGAAGGCGATGACGATGGTGCGCTCGCCAAATTCGTGGATGAACGGCGTGGCCGAGCGGAACCACTTGACGAAGGCTTCTAACTTGCGGGAATCGTTTCTAGGCATGGGCGGGGATTCTATCAGCCGCACCTATCCGAGGTCGCCCGCGCACGCTTGCATGACCGCGAGTGCGGCTAGGCCAGCCGTCTCGGTGCGCAGCACGCGCGGGCCGAGGGTGACCAGCGGTGCACCGTGAGCACGCGCCAGCGCGATTTCTTCGTCGGTGAAGCCACCTTCTGGCCCGACGATGATGGCCAGTGCTTGCTGCCGGTGGGCCTGCGTCCAATCATGGAGCGAAACACCACCATCTGGGTGCAAGATGGCACAGGCACCGCTCTTCGTAGCTTGCGCGACCGCTTGGTCCAAGTCGGCAATGTCGGCGATGCGCGGTAAGCGATTACGCCCGCATTGTTCACAAGCTGCGATGGCAACGCCGCGCCAATGCTGTAGCCGCTTAGCCGCCCGCTCCGCATCAAGCTTGAGCGTGGTGCGGGTGCTGCGAATGGGGGCAACGCAGGTCGCGCCGAGCTCGGTGGCCTTTTGCACGATCAAGTCCATCTTGTCGCCAACGGCAAGCGCTTGGACCAGTGTGATATCGAGCGGCGATTCACGTTGCGTGGTGCGCCATGCCTCGGCAGTTGCGGTCGCGTGGCGACGTTCGAGCGTGGCGATGGTCGCGAGCAGCTCGCCTTCATCGCTCTTTTCTGCCTCGTTTGTTTGGGCATCGAACAACACAATGGCGTCGCCCACGCTGAGCCGCAGCACGTGAAGATGCTGCACGATCGATGCGTCGAGCTCCAAGGCAACCGGCGTTTGTGTGCGCGGCAGAGAGGTAGGTGAAAAAAAGCGCGGGGGCATTGGGTGGGCGGCGGATGCCGGCGTGTACGGCTATTGTTTTGTTGTGGTTACGGAAGGCAGCGGGCGTATCATAGCGCCTCCATGTCGACTATCGCATTGCCCGGGGAGAAAGTGTCCGACCAGAGCGGCGTTTCGGGCAAAAATGCCCCAAAACGCCCGCCAATCAACGAGTTTGATCTCGCGCAGATCGCCGAGCCTGTGACGCGACTCGTGCAGGAAATCGCGATGCGCGATCTCATGCCGCGCTTCCGGCGGGTCGCGGCCGAACGCAAGCACGATGGCTCGGTTGTTACCGAGGCCGATCGTGTGGTTGAGGCCGCGCTCGCCGACGCGCTGCCGCGCATTGTTGATTGCCCGGTGCTCGGTGAAGAGATGGATCTCGTGAGTCAGCGTCAGTTGTGGGCGAACGGCGAGTGGTTTTGGTGTGTTGACCCGCTCGATGGAACGGCAAATTTTGCGGCGGGTAAGCGCTACTTCGGCATTTCGGTGGCGCTGATGCATCGGCGCCGTAGTGTCTTTGGCATGGTGCTCGACCCAAACCGCGATGAACTTTTTCACGCCCATCTCGGTGGTGGTGCGTGGCTCACCGAAAAACACGCTGCCGCGAAACGGCTGAAGGTGCAACCAACTGTGCCGCTCGCTGACGCTTACCTCGAGATTGGCCGATACAAGCGGCTCGGTCGCTTGCAGTCTGCGCTGCGGGCGCATGCCCCGTGCCGAAAGGTTGGGCAGATTGGCGCGTCGGTGTTGCAGTGGTGCCATCTCGCCGCGTCGCGGGTCGATGTGTTTCTGCACGCAGGCGAACATCCTTGGGATTACGCCGCCGGGGCGCTAATCCTTGAGGAAGCGGGTGGCCGCACTGCGACCCTCACGCACGATGATTATTGGCGCGGTGACGCTGACGCCATGTGGGAGCAATCGGTGATTGCGGCGCGCCATCCAGCGCTATTTGAAGACTGGAAGCGCTGGGTGCGGCAGCACGTGTAGTGCGTGTCGCTAGTAGGTCATCGCGGCGGCGTTCAACAGCCCCGCTGCAATCGAAATTGCGCCGAGGAAAATACCGCTCGCTAACTTTCCTGCGGGGATGTCGTGAACGATGTTCGGCAGCGCGATGCGCGCGACGATAAAGACGATCAACTGCACAAGCAGCGCAATCGTTCCCCAGACGGCGAGGTCAACCAAATTGACGCTGTGCGTGATCGCAGACGACAGTGGCAGCACCATGCCGATGATCGTGCCCGATAGGCTGCACGCAGCCGCCACGTTGCCCTCGCGAATGAGCGCGAACTCGCGGTACGGTGTGATGCGCACGTACACGGCGACGAATATCAGCATCAGTGCCGCTGATATGCCAAGGTAGATGAGGAAGTCGTCGAATCCAGCGAACGATTCCATCAGTAGGTATTGGGCCATCGTCGTTCCTTAGTAGGCTCGGGTTACTTAAACAAATAGTGCGGCAAGTTAAACGAAGTAGTGCGGTAAGTTATTCGAAGTAATGCGGTACAAAGCGGCTCGTGTTTTTGGTGATCGGTGATTCATCTTCGCGAATGCCAATGCCAGCGGCTTCGTCCCCCACGATCCAGCTACCCACCACCATGTAGTTTGCCTCACCGTTGGCGGCGAAGTTCGGCAAAGCGTGATGCGCTTGGTAAATGAAGCCTTCATCGCCGTAATCGCCGTCTGTGCTGACGGTGGCGTTACCTGCGTGAAGTTCGATGTTGGCACCCTCGCGCGAGAGCAATGGCTTCTTCACATAATCCGTCGCGAAACGCTGTGGCTCAAAGTAAGCCGGCAGCAAGTTCGGGTGACTAGGATTCAACTCCCACAGGATGGGAAGGATCGCTTTATTTGAGAGCAACATCTTCCATGCGGGCTCGATGAACATTGTGTCAGCAGTAAGCAGGTTGTTACCAAACGCCTCACGCACGAGCCATTCCCAGGGATAAAGCTTGAACAAGGCTTCAATGTGTTGTTGCTCGGTATCGACAAACTGCTTCGTCACTGCATCCCAGCCGATGTCGGCAATGTCGATAAAGCGTGCGTCGATGCCGGCCTGTGTCGCCACATCGCGCATGTAGTCGAGGTTGCCCACATCTTCATCGCTCGCGCCAACAGCCGTGAAATGCACGACATCACCCGCCGCTTCACGAATGCGCTGCCATTGTGCAATGAGCTTTTCGTGCAGGCTGTTGAACTGATCGCAGTCGGGCTTTACGTCTTGCAGCCAATACCACTGCGCAACGCTTGCTTCGAGCAATGCCGTAGGTGTGTCGGCGTTGTACTCAAGCATCTTCGGCGGTGAGCGGCCATCCCACGCCAAGTCGAATCGCCCAAACAGCGTCCAGTCGTCGCGCTCCCACGACTCCTTAATGAACGGCACAATGGTGGGCGGGATTGCAAACTTGTCGAATAGATCGCGATCAATCACATGCTGCGCAGCGGCGATGCATAGCTGGTGAAGTTCGTTGGTCGTCGCTTCCAACATGTCGACTTCGGCGGCGGTGAGTGCGTAGCAGGCGCGCTCGTCCCAATAAATGCCATCGATTGAGTGGTAGTGGAAGCCGAGGTCTTCCATCTTCTTCGGCCAGTCCGGGCGCGGGATCAGCGATTCGCGTTTCATCGAACTGACATCATGCGTCGAGTAACTTGTACATGTACGTCGTGGCGACTTGCCCTTCGCCCGACGTCGCCAGCGCAAACTTTGGGATGACACCAGCGGCGACCCAGCCCACCGCCGCGTACAGCTTTTGTCCGGCGCTATCGGTTTCGGTATCGAGCACGAGTACGCTGCGACCAGCGCGCCGCGCTGTATCCTCGACGGCCTGCATCAGTACCCGGCCGTATCCTTTGCGGCGGTGCGCGGAGTGCACCAGCATCTTTTGCACCTCGGCGCGATGCCGGCTGTTTGGTTTCATCGCGTAAGCGAGTTGCACGGTGCCAACGATGCGCTCACCCTCGCGCAGAACCAACAACGAGATCGCGCCACCTGCGACCTCGGCAAGTACACCTTGCCAATACGCGCTGACGTCGGCGTTATCGATTGGCTTGACATAGCCGACCGAAGCGCCGTGCTCGACTGCGTCGTGCAGCAACGCACATAGATCTGCCACATCGCGCGATGTAGCTTGCGTGACCATACTGACGTGCATGGCTAGCTGCCCGATGAGCGCGCACTGGTGCCAAAACCGCCGCGCGAAGTCGTGCTCGTCATCGAGCCGACGGTCTTGCCGGTGCGCGACGGGGAGACGGTACCGCCGCGGAAGGTGTACGGGCGACCGTAGTAGTAGGTCGATGCGCCACGCGAACCCGGATGGTCGTAGGCGGGCTCGCAATCCTTGGGGTCGTTGCCCCAGTCCGCAAGGCAATCTTCCTTGCTGGCGTAAACGTCCCGGCGCACTTCGCTGGATTCGCAGCCTGACAGTGCAGCCACGGCGGCTGCGCTGATCAGGACGAGCGAAATGCGCTCGCTTGACTTGCGTTTGCGGTTGATGGGCTGATCCATGCGCTAACTATAGCGCGAGACCCTGAACATAGGGTGGCAGGGTAAGCATCGCGTGGTGCACGGCGCCGGTGTAAAGCTGGCGGTGCGCAACTTGACGGGATGCGAGACGCGCGTCGATTTCTTCAGCGGCAACTTGTGAAACATCAATCGCGTCGGATGCCACCGCGAAGCCCCACGTCGCGCCGTAAATCGGGATGTGCACAAAGTACGGCGTGACCACGCTGAACAACTGCCGTAAGTGGCGCAACGATTGCTGCACACGCTGCGGGTGCGAGAACGGGGAGCCGATGTGGAGCGTCAGCGCACCGCCTGCATTCAGCGCGCGTTTGCAGTCGGCGAAAAATGGCGGCGCATACAGCGCTTCGGCCGGGCCTACGGGATCGGTGAGGTCGAGATAGATTAAGTCGAAGCAATCGCTTGCCTCACGATCTGGATTGGCCAGATACGCCATGCCGTAGCCAATCTGCACA
>JAJTHU010000165.1 GCA_021300055.1 Nitrosomonadaceae bacterium
CATGATGATTGACGTCGCAGCAGCGTGGGCAACAGCGCATGGTCTGGCGGATTTACTGGCAGCCGGAAGGCTGAATACACTAGGCACGCTGCCGGCCAACATTCGAAATCGAAGGATCGCCACGATTATGTCTCGAGCGATTCAATGAGCTTACTCGCTCACATTTGTTCAAGAAGCTCGTCTCCTCACTTGCGCGTGACTCTCTGGTTTGGTTTCGCTGCGAACCCGATACCTTGGTGATCATTAGCACGGAACAAAAATGGCTTCCAAAGCAGTAACGCGGTAGAAGCCACGAGGACGATTCTCGGCCTCGTGGCTCAACACCTTTGCGGAACAGCGAGGCTGATGCCGGGCTCTTTTTTTTAGGTGCTTGCTGATCGCTGCCAAGACTAGCCCAGCACGCAAACTATCACTTCGATTTGGAAATAAATCCGTTGATATCCGCCGCCACTTTCTTGAGTGACGGTTGGTGGATATACATCATGTGCCCCGCGGGGTAGTAGCGAGTCGTGATGTTGTTGTGCAGCGGCGCATCGAGCATAAGGTGGTTGAAGGTGTAGTCGGCGGCAAAGTGCGGCGTGGCGAGATCGAAATAGCCGTTTGCGACGAGCACTTTCATATGCGGGTTTTTGTTCATCGCGGCGCGCAACGTCTCACTGACGTTTACATAGCGATTCGCAAAATCCTTCCAGCCCCACGTTTGGTAGAGCCCCGTCAACACACGATAGTCGAGGTCACTTTCAAACTTAAGCGTGCGGCGCACGTAGTCGTTCAGCGTGCCTGCGAACGGCCCCACAATGAGCGCGTGCGCTGGATCGAATTCGTTGTTCTCGCCTGCGCTATCGCGATCACGCGAGGTAAACCGCGTATCGAGGCGGCCAACGGTCTTACCCTCGCCGCGCAACAACTCTTTGCAGAAGCGGTCGATTTGCACGCGCAACTTGGTGGACTTGACGTACTCGACGGACAAGCCCGTGTAGCGCGCGACCTTCTCGGCGAGCGCATCGGCTACCTTCTTGGGCAACGCATCGCCTTGAAACAGCGCGGCCGCGTATTCGCCTGACGCAAAGGTTTCGACTTCCTTGATGAGCGTCTCGACTGATTTCTTTTGCAGATCGGGCGCCAGTGTCTTGTGGTACCAAGCGGTCGCCGCGTAGGTGGGCAGGTAAAGCACGTAGGGCACTTCGTTACCCGCGTCAAAGCGCAGGGCTTGGAAGTCCATGGCGATCGAAATCAGCACCAGCCCATTGAGGTACATGCCGTACTTGTCCTGCAACAGGCCCGCCAAGCCACAGGCGCGCGTCGTACCGTAGCTCTCACCAGCGATGAACTTCGGCGACGCCCAGCGCGCATTGCGCGACGTGTAGAGGCGAATGAATTCACCAACGCTATCGAGATCGCGCTGGTACTCATGAAACTCGCTCGTTTTTTCGCCCTCAATCATGCGCGAGTAGCCAGTGCCGACGGGGTCGATAAACACCAAATCGGTGTCGGCGAGCATCGAAAACTCGTTGTCGACCAGCTTGTAAGGAGGGGGGCCGGCGTCACCCTCGTTGTTCATGGCGATGCGCTTTGGGCCAATCAGCCCCATGTGCAGCCAAACCGACGCAGAACCAGGGCCACCGTTGAAGCAAAACATGATGGGGCGCTTGCTCGGGTCGGTCTTGGCGTCACCCTTACCCTCAAGGGTGTAGGCGGTGAAGAACATCGCTGACTTGGGTTTGGAGCTCTGGTGCTCGGCCTCTTTGCCCGTCTCCTCACGGAGCACCCAAGTGCCGCACGTCGCGGTGTAGCTCAGGTTTTTGCCGCCGATTCTCGCCTTGTGGCGGGTGGTGACGGTCTGGTCTTTGGTGTCTGCGAGTGCTGGGAGCGCTGGCGGAGGGGTGGGGGTGCTGCCAGTGGGGGAGTTTTTGGTGTTTTCCATGGCGCAAGTCTATCAGCCTGCCCCTTTTGCGGCACAGGCTAAGCTGTTGCTTTATTGGGCTTTTTTAGGCATAATGGAGGGCTCCGGTCGCAAAACAAACCGCAGCGCGCTCCCTGAGCGCAGAGGTGGCGGGTTTGCGAGACCGGGCAGAGCTCGCGACACCACACTCCACAACACGCTTGTTCGCATAGAGGTAGGCCCATGGTTACGAGGCTTACCCTTTACGGAAAGAAAGGTACTGCAATGAAAGCCAACATTCACCCAACGTACAACGAAGTCATCTTTTTCGATTCGTCGTGCGATTTCAAGTTTTTGACGAAGACGACCGCCGACACCAAGGGCAAAGAAAAGATGAAGTGGACCGATGGCAAGGAGTACCCCGTCATCCGTATCGAAATCTCGTCTGAGTCGCATCCGTTTTATACGGGCAAGCACAAGGTTATGGATACCGCTGGCCGTATCGACAAGTTCAAGCAGCGTTACTCGCGCACCAGCGCTGGCAAGTAAGCGCCGCGATCAAGGCATGCAAAACAAGGGCACCGCGAGGTGCCCTTTGTTTTTGTTGGTCTCACAGATACTCAAATTCCAAATGTCTGAATAGTGGTAGGTTGCGACCCATCGCCAGGACTCACTCGTCCGCCAAACGACCTGTCCCCGGAGGCTAGGGCGATGTATAGCCCATCACCTTCCACGACGCCCTGTCCAGTTACCGTGTTTTGTCCTGCGCCGCAGTAACCAAATTCCCCCGTAGCTGGGTTGAGATAGCCTGCTCCATTTTCGTAAACGAGCAACACGAAGCCGTCATCATCCATCTGCATCGACTGAAGGCCTTCGGTGAAATCTTGAAGGATGATGCCGCCAGAAACGAGCCGTTGCTCTACCGTAGAAATTGCTCTCACTGACGTATTCCTTTCTTGAACGGAAGCGTAGTCAAAATGACGACACTCTCCGAGAAAGCAGCGTAAGCGTGCGCTGGCCTATTGCAAATACTCCGCTTGGAGTACGAGCGCCTGCCCGACGTACTCATAATGGAGTATTGACAGAAAATGCGAAACGGCGCCGCAGAGGACTGTACGTGTGCTGCGCGTAGGCTCAAGGTGAAGAATCTGCGGCGTAGAATTTGTGTTCGTTCGAGCTTCCCCAGCCATTTATCGAAGATTCGCTAGCATCCGAATGCAACGTTTTGATCCGCCCCTCTCCACACGACTCTCTCGCGCCCTAGCAGCCATGATTCCGGCCGCTGCATTGATGTTGGCAGGGTGCGCGACCAGTGTTAACCCAGTTTCGGGCCGCGTCGATCGCGGGCTCATGTCTGAAGAGCAGGAAATCCGCTCGGGCCAACTCATCGACCAAGAGGTCCGCAAGGAATACACGCCCTACAACAACCCCGCATTGCAGGCTTACGTCAATGCAGTTGGGCAACGCCTCTCAGCGCAGAGTCACCGCGCGAGCTTGCCGTGGAAATTCACCGTAGTCGATAGTCCTGAGATCAACGCGTTCGCGGTCCAAGGTGGCTTCATTTACATCACGCGCGGTTTGCTCGCCTATCTCGATTCAGAAGCGGAACTTGCGGGCGTACTCGGCCACGAGATCGGACACGTCACTGCCCGTCACGGCGCACGCGCCGACCGTGACCAAAAGGCAATTGCTGGAGCGACGGTGCTCGGCACCATCATCGCGGCAGCAGCAGGATACTCACGAGCCGCGGAACTCATAAACGAGTACGGGGCTCCAGTCGCACAGGCCAGTTTTTTATTGCCCCGCTCGCGCGAACACGAACTGCAAGCAGACCAATTAGGCGCAGAGTATTTGCAACGCGTTAACTTCGACCCCGACGTGATGATCCGCGTTATCGGCGTACTGCGCGCGCAAGAAGTATTTGCTCGCGATGAAGCGCGCGCCCTCGGCCGCAATACGGATGAGACACCGAATTGGTTGCGCACGCATCCGTCAAATGACCAGCGCCTCGCTGACATTAAGCGCATCGCGGCGCAGTACACCGGTAAGTATCAAGACGAAGGCCGCGGTCGCTACCTGCAAGCCATCAACGGGATGACCTTCGGTGACAGCCGTGAGCACGGCGTGACGCGTGGCCAATCGTTCTACCACGAGCCACTCGGTTTCACGTTGCGAGCGCCCACCAATTGGCAGTTTCAAAACGCCCCGAATGAGTTAGGCGTGTTGGCCAACGATATGTCTGCAGCCGTTTCGATGCGACCCTCGCCACAATCGCGCGGTGACCACAACGCAGCAATTCGCAACCTGCTGGCACCTGATCAAGGCCGCACCGAAGCCGCAACCATCAACGGACTGCGCGCGACGAACTTCATCGGCAGCAAACAAGGCCGCAGTATTGACGCCACGGTGATCACGCTTGGCAACCTCGACTACGTATTTGTGAAGATGCAAAAAGCTGAAGCGCGCGGCTCAAAAACCAATGCGCTGCGCGACATCGTCGCCTCGTTTCGCGCAATGACGGCCGCTGACCGCGAAAATGCTGAGCCCTATAAGCTGCGCACAGTGCCACTGCCCAAAAGCAACGTACCTAGCACCACCCCTTGGGCCGAACTCGCGCGCGACGTCTCGCGCATCGCCCCACATTTGCGCAATCCTGAAGCGCAGCTGCGCTTGCTCAACCAAGTGTACCCACAAGGTACCATCGCAGCGGGCCAGTTGGTGAAAGTGATCCAGTGACCGATCACACACGCGAACAGATGACGACGAGTTCCGACACTGGTACGGCCAGCGGTTTCTCGGACACCCTTAAGCGGCCCTTGGTGTTTGATGGCACTGCCTCGCCCGTCAAGACGGCGCTGTTCCTCCTGATTTGCGCGGCGTGGGTACTGCCGGGCTTGGTCGGGCACGATCCGTGGAAGCCCGACGAGGCGATGGCGATGGGCGTGGTCCACGCCATGCTGGAAAACCGCGACGTATTCGCTTGGCTGCTGCCGCAAATCGCAGGTCAGCCAACCACCGAGTACCCGCCGCTCTATTACTGGACCGCTTCGTTGTTTGCGGCGTTGTTGGGGTGGGTACTTCCCGTGCACGATGCGGCGCGCCTCGCCAGCGGCTTCTTCATGCTGCTCACGATTGTGCATCTCTATAAGGCGGCCAACAAGCTGATTGATGAGCGTGCGGGGCGCATCGCCGTTGCGCTGCTGCTCGGCTCACTCGGTCTGTTGCTGCGCGCCCACGAAATGAATCCGGAGATTGCAGCGCTCGCCGGTATGTCGATTGGCATTTACGGGCTCACGCGTATCCGTTTTGAGCCGCGCAAAGGTGGCACAACAGCGGGCATCGGCGCGGCGGTAATCGCGCTCTCGGTAGGCCTTGTACACGCGTTGATTGTCCCGCTCGCTGCCGTGGTCATGCTCGCGTTGTTGCACGACTGGCGCAACGCCGCGTTCCGCCGAGGGATCGCCTACTGCGTGGCCAGTCTGGCCCTCGGCGCGGCTATATACCCCATGCTGTTGCTGATCTTCGGCGTCGGCAGCCAGCGCTTAGTGCTCGACGCGATCGTCGGCACACCATTGCTCGACACCAATCTTCCGTCACTCATCTCGCCAACGTACTTCCTACAAATTCTCCCTTGGTACGCCTTGCCGACCCTGCCGATGGCGATTTGGCTGTGGCGCAAAGACCGTCGCGTTATCGGCGAACGCATCGAGCTCGCGTTGCCACTCGCGGTGTTTTTGGCGGCGCTTGTTGTGTTGTCTTTGGCACGCGAAGCGCGCGATGTCGTGGGCGTATCGCTGTTGCTACCGCTAGCGCTTGCAGCCGCGCATTCGCTAGATCGTCTCCCCAAAGGCGTAGCAAGCTTCGTCGACTGGTTTGGACTAGTGTTCTTCGGCGCGCTGGCCGCGGGCATCTGGCTCTACTGGAGCGCAGCATTGCTCGGCACACCTGAAGCTGCTGCGCGCGCGATGGCGCGTGCCGCACCAGGCTTCCAGATGCAGTTTTCATGGCTGCCGTTCCTCATCGCCGCGACGCTAACAGTGGTATGGCTCTATGCGGTGGCGATGGCCCACCGCAACAACCGCCGCGCCATCGTGAACTGGGTTGCGGGCATCACACTGATCTGGGTGTTGCTTAACTTGCTTGGCCTTCCTGCGGTCGACCATGTCCGCAGCTATCGTCAACCAGTGGGGGAAGTTGCCGCACAACTGGTACGTCAGCCCGGCTGCGTGATCGGCGTAAATATCGGCGACCCGCAGCGCGCCATGTTTGATTACTTCGCGGGACAGCGTTTCGTTGCCCCGAAGTCTGCAGACGCGAGTAGTTGCCCGTGGATGCTGATGCAAGGCACCAAACAAAATGCGCCCGATGTGACCGCGCCTTGGACGTTGGTGTGGGAAGGCGCGCGACCGGCGGAACGCGTTGAGCAGTTCCGCCTGTACTTGCGTCAGCCTACGTTAGTTGCGTCGCGCTAGTCGCGACGCTAGGCCGCGCGCTGCAGCGCTCCAACCAGCGCTAGAACTTCCACTCAATGCCGGCACGAATATTCATCTTCGACGGCGTGTTCGTACGCGTGTTGGTTGAACCATTCGCATCGAAATACGTGTTTTCGTTGACTGCCGCTGGCTTGAGGATGTTGGAGAGCGTAAGTCGAGCTTGCAGTTTCGGCGTGATCTTCCACAGCGCGTACATGTCTAGATCTCGCTTTGTGCTGAGATAAGTCGACTGCGTGATCGAAGTACGTACCAAGCCACCGCCGCGAATCGTGAAGCTGCCGCCAGCGACAAGCACACCGTTCTTCATACGGTAGTCCATTCCAAGCGTCGCGTTGTAAGGCACCTGCTGTGCGAGACGATTGTTTGGCCCTGGGACGGAATCTACACTCGACCAATTGCGCGCAGCATTGAACCGGAAGTCCACTGGTGGAGCCGACTTCCAAAACAGCTGCCAAGGGAACTTTGTGTCGAACTCGATACTGCGCGTATTCGCTTTGCCGTCGTTGACGGGGAGAGACACCCAACGGTCGTTGATGAGCAACAAACCACGGCGATTGTAGTCAGTGATCCGCCGCATGTTTGCCGCCAGACTCATCGATGCACCCTGCCCCCAAAACTTTTCGTACGCGATGTCGATACCGGTAGCGAGTTCAGGCTTCAAGTCGGGGTTGCCGCGTGCGTCGGGTGAAGTTGGTTTGTTTTCAACCGAGGTAAACAGACGTGGAATCAGATCCCCCGTGCTAGGCGCCTTGTAAGTCCGCGTCAGCGCCAAGCGGATTTGCTCACCCGGGCGGCTCTGCAATTTATAAAGCGTTTGCGCGATTGGGCTGAATACACTCGAACGGTTGGTGATCGATTGGTAGGTGTTGCCCTCGCTCGTAGTGGTGAGTCCTTCCCAACGCGCACCAAGATACACCGACCATTGCTTGGTGACGTTCCATTCATCCTGTGCAAACGCCGCGAGGCGCAGCACCTTGGCCGTCGCCTGTTCATCGGTATTGAATGGTGGAATGAAGGGCGTGACGTTGGTAAAAAGGGTCTCGCGACTTTGATTCGATTGGTCGCGCTTGTTGAGACCGGTGTCCCATCCGAAAACTAAGGAGTGCCCTTCGACCGCAGGTGTTGAGTACTTGCCGGAGAACGTGAAGCCGTCGTCGGTGTTGCGCGCGTTACTATCTCGATCAAAATTCTGTTGTCCAAGTGCGTTGAAGCTGCGGCTACGATAGCCGTTTTCGTTTAGGTTGTAACTCAAGCCAAACTTGACATCAAGTTTTGCGCCGCCATCCAACTTGGTAATCCAGTTGAGGTTCGTATTCGCGGCATCGTTTTGCCAACGCCATGCATTGAGTGACGACACCGACGGAGGCGGTGTGCCCGTAATGGTGATGAAACGGAAGCTGCCATTACCATCACCGCGGTTGATGTTGACAAAGCTCTGCCACGTGAGGCTGTCGCCGCCCTTAAGATTCCACACCAAGCGCGGCCCAATACCGCCGCCGCGCCCTTTACTATCCGAACGCCCTTCGCTGTATCGATTGAGTATCGGTACGCCGCGTGCATCGAAACCCGCCTCAGTGGTTTGATAGGGGTAGTAACTGTCACTCAGATACACGTAGCCATTGACTGTGTACGAGAGTCGATCAACCTTGTCAGAGACAAGGAAGCTCGCGTTCGTTGACGTGAAGAAGCTTCCTTTGGCGTAACCCGCGCGCAACTCGCGCTGCGCGAGGTTGACCTTCCGCTTCAATACGATGTTGATCGTCCCCGCGATCGATTGCGTACTGAACTCTGCCGTCGCGGCACGTACGATCTCAATGCGCTCGATTGCTGTCGGCGAGAGTTGATCGATGCTGAATCCCGGGGGCGCGCGTTCACCGTCGATCAGGATTTGGGTATAGCCAGAACCGAGTCCACGCATGCGGATGCTGTTGCCCTGCACGGTGATGCCGGGCAGCCGCTTCAGCACATCGGCAAGTTGGGTGTCGCCAAACTTGTTGATCTCCGCCGAGTTGACCACGATCTTGGTCGCGGTATCGTCGCGGCGTGGGTCGTCCGCCTCAGCAGCTGACTTCACCTCAATCGTTTCAACTTTCTTAGTGTCTTTGCTGTTGACGGGCGGCTTATCGTCTTTGCTCACAGACGGTGCAGGTGTGGGCGCGGATGTGGGCGCAGCCGTTGGCGCGGGCGTTTGCGTCGCGCCGATGAGCGGCAACAACAAACTGCTTCCCAAAAGCGTCGTGCAAATTGCCGTGAGCCGTCTCACGCGTGCGCCCTTGACAGCTCGGCGGTCGGCGGTGCGGCGCACCGCGTCTGTCCCCCCTTGGGACGAAGTCGTTGGTTTGGACATGCTCATCCTGTTGTTCGATTTATTGACAGGCGCAGTCTGCCTGAGTCTGCCGTAAGCACAACATGCGATGCGATGAACCGCTGGAAGTCCAGCGCGACATGCAGGATCGGCTGAGTGGGCCGCGAGCGTCGACGCTCATGGCGCGTAGACAAAACTCTAGGATTGGCGACGGTCTACAGGCAAAATGCCTGAAAACACCCGTCGATACTAGAGTTTTACTTTGCGCTCTGAAGCCGGTCATCGAGGATTTCTACCCAGTGACGAATCGGCGTTGCGGAACTCGCACGCAAACCACCCTCGATGTGCGCGAGGCAGCCGATGTTTGCCGTCGCGACGAGATCAGGCGCGCCAGACTCGAGCGCGCGCACCTTATTGGAAAGCAGTTGCTGCGAGAGCTCTGGTTGCAACAGCGAATAGGTACCCGCAGAGCCGCAACACAAGTGCCCATCTGGCACATTGGTCAGCGTGAAGCCCGCATCACGCAGCAAGCCTTCGACAACGCCACGAATCTTCAGGCCATGCTGCAAGCTGCACGGCGAGTGGAATGCAATCCTCTGCGCGACACCCGGTGCCGTGGCGCGCAATGCCGCACTCAGTGCATCGACTTCAGCGGCGATGACTTGGCTAACATCGCGGAACAGCGCGGACACTCGCGCCGCTTTCTCCGCGTAAGCGACATCGTCACGCAGCAAGTGGCCGTACTCCGCCACCATCGTGCCGCAACCCGAAGCGGTTACGACAATGGCCTCGGCGCCAGCTTCAATCATGGGCCACCACGCGTCGATGTTGCGTTTGGCCATGGTGTGACCCGCCTCAGCATCGTTGAGGTGATGCGGGATCGCGCCGCAGCAGCCCGCATTCGGCGCGACCACGAGGCTAATGCCCAAGCGATCCAGCACGCGCGCCGTAGCGTGGTTAATGGACGGCGCCATCGCAGGCTGCACACAGCCTTGTAACACCAGCATCTTGCGCGCATGCCGCGCGGCTGGCCAATCGCCGGGCGCACGCTTGTCGGTGATCTTCTTCGCCAGCGCTCCCGGCAAGAGCGGCTTGACGGCGCGACCGACTGTTAGGCCGACATCAAAAAGCGCGGTCTGCGGCAGCAAGGTCTTGAGCGCTCGACGCTGCAAGCCATCAACCGTGCCGCGCCCGACTTTCTTCTCGACGATATCGCGGCCTATGTCGACCAAGCGCCCGTACTGCACGCCCGAGGGGCAAGTGGTTTCGCACGCACGACAAGTCAGGCAACGATCCAGATGCAACTGGGTCTTGGCGGTTGGCTCGGCACCTTCCAGCACTTGCTTCATCAAGTAGATGCGCCCGCGCGGCGAATCGAGCTCGTCGCCGAGCAAGTTATACGTCGGGCAAGTCGCGAGGCAGAAGCCGCAATGCACGCACTTGCGCAAGATCGCTTCGGCCTCTTCGCCCTGCGCAGTGCCTTGATACTCGGGTGCAATACTGGTTTGCATCTAACGGCGTCTCTTTCGGTTCAGAAGTTGTCGAGGCGTCCGCGATTCAGAATGTTGGCGGGGTCGAACGCCAACTTCAGATTGCGATTGAGTTCGGCGAGCTTGCCCTCAAGCGGATGAAACACGGGGTAAGCCGCGTCGGCGCCTCCGTCACCTCGGCGCATGATAGTGACGTGCCCTCCCAGTGCCGCAATCTGCGCGCGCAATGCCGCAGCGTCCAGCGGCCCGCGCAACCAACGCAACGCACCGCCCCACTCGATCAGAGGTGCGCCGGCACCTGCCACTGTGATTGGTGGCGTCGTCGCGGGCACCGATAGTCGCCACAACGTATGGCTGCCGCCGAAACAAGCGTGCTGCTGGTCGCGCATCGATGTCCAAAACTTACGCGCCGTCTCGGCATCTATTTGCTCTCCACCAAGTCGCTGCACCGCGGTCGTAACACCTGCTTGCGTACCAGATAGCCGCACATGCGCGACACCATCCTGCCAAGCCGTCCCCGACAGTGGGATCGGTTGCCCCGCCCACTCATTGAATTTTTGCAGCGCTTGCGCTTGGTCGAACGCGAAGCGTAAGGTGACTTCAGAAACTGGCTTTGGCAATACCTTTAACGACACATCGATCAAGATGCCCAGCGTGCCCATAGCCCCCGCCATCAAACGCGAGACATCGTACCCTGCGACGTTCTTGATGACACGGCCACCAAAGCGCAAATCTTCGCCTTTGCCGTTGATGATGCGTGTCCCCAACACAAAATCACGCACGGCGCCTACATAAGCACGACGCGGACCTGAAAGCCCGCTCGCAATGACGCCACCGATTGTGGCACCCAAGTCGTACTGAGGTGGTTCAAAGGCGAGCATCTGACCCTGCGCGTCGAGCGCTGCATCAATCTCGTGGATGGGTGTACCCGCCTTGACGGTCAGCACCAGTTCACGCGGCTGGTAATCGATGATGCCGCTGTACGCACGCATATCGACCTCATCAGTCGGCGCGCGAGCGCCGCCATAAAAGGCCTTGGTGTTCCCGCCGCGGATGACCAGCGGACGCGCATGGGCTTGCGCATCGCGAACGCGCTCCTGCACCGACGAAATGAACGAATCTGGCATGTTGGGTCAGGTCGGTTTCAGTCGATATCAAAAGCGCGGGATGTCTGGATGCGGCAGTTGCCCGCCTGACACGCGCATACGGCCGTACTCTGCGCAGCGATGCAGCGAAGGTATCGCCTTACCTGGGTTCAGCAACATCTTGGGATCGAAGGCGCGCTTCACGGCAAAGAACATTTCGCGCTCTGAATCTGAGAACTGACTACACATTTGGTTAATCTTTTCGATACCGACACCATGCTCGCCAGTGATCGTGCCGCCGACTTCGATACAAAGCTCCAGCAACTCCGCGCAAAATGCCTCGGTCTTTTCGAGGTCGCCCGGCTTGTTGGCATCGAACAAAATCAGCGGGTGCAAGTTGCCATCTCCGGCGTGAAAAACGTTGGCGCAACGCAAACCGTATTTGGCAGAAAGCTCGTCAGTCCGACGCAGCACAAATGCCAGCGCGCCGCGTGGAATTGAACCATCGATACAAATGTAGTCGGCGGAGATACGCCCTACAGCGGGGAAGGCTGCTTTACGACCCGACCAAAACTTGAGGCGCTCGGCTTCGTCCTTTGACACACGGCACGCTGTCGCGCCAGCGGCACGCATCACCGCTTCCATCTTCGCGACTTCTTCGGCAACCTCTTCAGGTGTGCCGTCCGATTCACACAGCAGGATAGCCGCAGCATTCATGTCGTAACCTGCGTGCACAAAATCTTCGACCGCATGGATTGCAAGCTTGTCCATCATCTCTAGACCCGCGGGAATAATGCCCGCCCCAATCACAGCGGCGACCGCCTCACCGGCTTTTTCAACATCGTCAAAACTCGCCATGACCACACGCGCGAGTTGCGGCTTCGGCGTCAACTTGACGGTGACTTCCGTGGTGATGCCGAGCATGCCCTCCGACCCAGTCATCAAGGCCAACAGATCGTAACCCGGACTATCGAGCGCGTCGGAGCCAATGGTGACCGCCTGCCCGTCGGCAGTGACCACCTCGATCTTCAGAATATTGTGTACCGTGAGACCATACTTCAGGCAGTGCACACCACCCGAGTTCTCAGCGACGTTACCGCCAATCGAACAAGCAATCTGTGACGAAGGATCGGGGGCGTAGTACAACCCCAGTGGCGCGACTTCTTCCGAGATTTTCAGGTTGCGCACGCCAGGCTGCACGACAGCAGTGCGCGCCGCCTGATCAACGCTCACGATCTGGCTGAACTTGGCCAGCGACATCAAGATGCCATCTTCAAGCGGCGTGGCGCCGCCAGACAAGCCAGTGCCTGATCCTCGCGCAACTACTTTTGCACCAAGCTGGTCGGCCTGCCGCATGATTTGCTGCACTTCGTTGACGGTTCGCGGCAACACCGCAAGCATTGGCAACTGTCGGTAAGCGGTTAGGCCGTCGCACTCGTAGGGACGCAGGTCTTCACGCGCTACCAACAGCGCACTGTCTGGCAAGACGTTGCTCAGCGCCCGCTGTACTTGCTGACGCAAACTTTGCAACGCCGCGGGGTCGATTGCCGGATCAGGCGCCGGAGAAGAATGAGAGGTTGAGGCGGTCGAAACGGAAGCCATGTCTGCATGATAGCGAATCACGGCTTGGCGCGCGCGGCATCGCCCGCGCTAGCGCCCAAAAGCGCTTTATACCGAGCCCACTGCAATTCATGCGCATATTCGCAGCTAGATCACACTTGCAGCGCACGACGCTTGAACTTCGAGGCTGCCCTACCATCTATCTGGTAGCGCAATGGCGCGCGGCAATTAGGTCATGCGACCTAGAGAGCGACGGGGGCAATCTCGTGGAAATGAACGTGACGTATCTGCTGTGGGCATTAGTGGGTATTTTGCTACTCGCGGGCTTAGCAGGTACGATTCTGCCCGCGCTTCCCGGTGTGCCGCTCGTCTTTGGCGCGTTGCTGCTTGCGGCCTACCTCGACGGCTTCACGCGAGTGGGATGGCCAACGCTGGTGATCCTTGGCGTGCTCACTGCGCTCGCCATGCTTGCGGATTTCGTTGCCACGCTGCTTGGCGCAAAACGCGCGGGTGCGTCGCGCTTGGCCTTGGTCGGCGCGGCGGTTGGTAGCGTCCTCGGCATTTTCTCGGGCTTATGGGGCTTGTTAGTCTTCCCGTTTATTGGTGCCGTGGTCGGCGAGCTCATCTCACGAAAGCAATTAGGACACGCGGGCAAGGTGGGCTTTGCCACTTGGCTTGGGCTATTGCTAGGAACCGTCGCCAAGATCGCCATCGCGTTGACGATGATCGGCGTGTTTACCGTCTCTTACCTGTGGCAACCCTGACTCGGGAGCGATTGCTGGTGCATCAGGACGTGAGGATCAAGCGCTGATTCGCTGCCTCTAGGCGCTCAACGAGCGTGGCGAGAAATTTGCGGTCGAAAAGTCCGCGGCACGTTAGGCTCGCGTTGTTCAACTCGGCAGCCGGGATTTTCATCAAAACGCTTTGCGCCGTCGTCACCACAGTGGCAGAGCGTGGCCCTTCGCGCGTGGCAAGGTAGGACATTTCGCCGACGCAGTCGCCCGCAGAAAGTACATTCAGCACCTTGCCTGCACGAGTCACCTTGACCGCGCCCTCGGCGATGATGAAGAAGGAGTCGCCCTCATCGCCTTCCTTGATGATGGTGGTGTTCGGCGGAAAGGCACGCCACTTACTGATGCGCACCACTTCCCACAACTCGTTCTCGGGAAACTTTTCAAAGAAGGAAAGTTTTTGCAAGAACCCAAAGCGCTCTGTGTCGGAGACCTCGCCCTTTGCTTTTTGCGGGGTGTGTTCGGTGCGCCATAGCGC
>JAJTHU010000352.1 GCA_021300055.1 Nitrosomonadaceae bacterium
CGCGGGTCCCTTGCGCTGCTCAATCGCGGCGGCCGCTGCGAAAACTCGGGCTCGCAGTTGATGGATTGACCGAACGGGCTAGCTGCTCGCCCTCGGACACTCGCAGCGAAAAGCCCCGACGCTCGTTGCGCTGCTCAGCGACTCAGACGGGATTGGCGACGGGCGAGTGCCACGCTCTTCTCGTTCCATTGTAACGCGGCCTGCTGCCGGGCAGCCCCCGGCTCTGCAACTCACACTGAGTTGAAGATTGCCTTTTGCGACGTAACTTTGATTCCCGCCTTCGCGGCAATGACAAGCAACGTGCATCGCATGGATGACGCACTACCGCGAATGAGCCGCCCGAATGAAATCCACCGCCTTCTCCGCAATCGCAATCGTCGGCGCATTGGTATTGCCACCTACGATCCGCGGCATGACAGACGCATCAACCACCCGCAAACCTGCAACGCCGCGCACGCGCAACTCGCTATCGACGACAGACATCGCATCGTTGCCCATCTTGCAGGTGCCAACGGGGTGATAAATCGAATCCGCCTGACCGCGAATGAAGGCTTCGATCTCCGCGTCCGACTGCGCGGTAGCTGAGCGATTGAGCTCGCGCGCACCAAAGCGCGCGAGGGCAGGTTGGTTCATCACGCTGCGCATCACGCGGAAGCCGCGCACCATGCGCTGCATATCGTCCGCGTCACCCAAAAAGTTCGGGTCGATCAACGGCGTCGCGAGCGGGTCGGCCGAACGCAAGCGCACCGAACCGCGACTCTTCGGGCGCAACACGCAAACGTGGCACGAATAGCCGTGGCCAAACGTGAGCTTGCGGCCGTGATCGACTAACTTGCCGATCACAAAATGAAACTGCAGATCGGGCACGGATTCTTCCGGCGCACTCTTCACAAAGCCACCGGCCTCAGCGAAGTTGGTGGTCAACATGCCCGTGCGCGAGCGCCGCCACTCAGACACGCCGCGCAACAAATTCCAGACGCCCTTGAAAGAAACACCAAACAAATCGCGCAACTGCGGTGCGTCGTAAACCTGAATCGCATCGCAGTGGTCGTGCAGGTTCTGACCAACACCCGGCAGGTCGGCCCATACACGAATGCCCATGCGCGTGAGGTCCACGCCAGGGCCGACGCCGGAGAGCATCAGCAACTGTGGTGACTGAAGCGCGCCCGCACATAGCAACACCTCGCGACGCGCATGGATGGTGCGACGCACACCGTTCTGCATGAACTCGGCACCGACCGCGCGCACACCGCTCTCGGTTGGTTCGATGATGATGCGTGTGACCATTGCCTCGGTCTCGATACGCAAGTTGCGACGCGACATGTTGGGCGTGAGGTACGCCTTTGCCGCGCTGAAGCGCTCGCCCTGACGATGGGTGACCTGATACATCCCCACACCTTCTTGGTCGATGCCGTTGAAATCGTTGTTGACCGCAAAGCCCGCCTCGCGTCCCGCTTCAACAAAGAAACTGCTAAAGCGATTCGGGCTGGTGAGGTCGCGCACATTGAGTGGCCCACCTGTGCCATGAAAGTCATCCGCGCCGCGTTCATTGTTCTCAGCGCGTTTGAAGTACGGCAGCAGATCAGCATATGACCAACCCTCGTTGCCGAGCGAAGCCCAGTGATCGTAGTCGCAGGGGTGGCCGCGCACGTAAATCATGGCGTTGATCGAGCTCGACCCGCCCAGCACACGACCACGCGGCTGATAGCCCGTGCGGCCATTGAGCCCGTGTTGGGGGACGGTTTCGAAGCACCAGTTGGCGGTGCCGGTTTGCGCCATCACCGCCAAGCCAGCGGGGCAGTGAATCAAAACGTTTTTGTCACGTGGACCAGCTTCGAGGAGTGCAATGTGAACAGCGGCATCCTCGGAGAGTCTGCCGGCGAGCACAGAGCCTGCTGAGCCGGATCCAATAACGAGGTAATCAACTACATCTTGCGTTGCTGCTTGCGTAGAAACTGCGTGCATTCGTGAATCAGTCCAAAAATTGTCGAGGCGCGCGGCCGGGATTCCGTTACTGCCGCTACTTCATGAGCAGCTTGATCAGCGCCTCAAAGCGTTTGCCAAACGGCGGCTTGAACAGCCAAACGCCATTGAGGCGTGCTTGATGAAACACTGGCTTGAGTTTGGAAAACGTATCGAATCCAAACTTACCGTGATACGCGCCCATGCCTGATGGGCCAACGCCGCCAAACGGCAGATCCTCTTGCGAGATGTGCAATAGGGTTTCGTTAATCGAAACGCCGCCTGCAACCGTCTCGTTGAGTACTTGATCGATCTGCCGGCGATCGTGGCCGAAGTAATATAGTGCAAGCGGGCGCGGGCGGGCGTTGATATAACTGATGGCGCTGTCGAGCCCATCGTAAGGAATCAACGGCAGAATCGGCCCGAAAATTTCCTCATGCAAGAGTCGGCATTCTTCACGCGCGCCCGTCACAATCGTGGGCGCGAGTTTTTGGGTGCCGTCCAGACTTTCGCCTGCGTCGTTGAGCGAATGGACGCTTGCGCCAGCG
>JAJTHU010000325.1 GCA_021300055.1 Nitrosomonadaceae bacterium
GACCCGTCCCCGCGGGTTTTAGCGCGGTACCGCAGTAAGCCCCGCAACGCGAAAAAAAGCCGCTGGTGAATCCACCAGCGGCTTTTTCATTTGTCGGCCCACATGGTCGGCCTGGCCTGCGTATCGCAAACGTTCGACTAACTGCCCCGGATGCGCAGCGTCTTTTCGATATCGCGTGCGAGTTGTGCTAAGTGCTGGCGGGTCACAGGGTCACCTGGCTTGTTCGCGGCATCGGTGAGCATTTGCTTGACGTCCTTAAGGCTTTGCATCGCGGCGGGACGCAAATCGATCAGCAGTTCGGTCTGCGCCGCAGCGATGGCGAATCCAAAGTTACGGAATCGCTGCGCTTCGCCTGAGAATGTTTTCAAGTGTTCGATGTATTCGCGCTGCAATTCGCGACGATAAATATCGACCTTCGGATTCGCCTCACGCGTTTCGCGGAACACCGCGCGTTGCACAAGGTCGAGATACGCGTACGCTGTAAGTCCGGTGCCGGGCGCGAGTGATTCAACGTCTTCCAGCACGCGGAATCGAACCGGTTGCAGCATCTCAGCGAGGATGCGCTTTTGTGCGTTCACCACGGGCGCGGTCACATCGACCATCGCGATGCGGTTCAACACTTTCGGGTCGATGAGCCAGCGCGGTGTGCTTAGCGCCTCATCGAGCAAGAAACGAATCGCCTCGCGCTGCTCTTTGGGCGTGGTGCGCGAGAAGGTGTCACCGCCTCGGCCACCGAGGTAACGCGTCTCACGCACACCACCGATCATCTTCACGACCGAGCTGATGTATTGGCTGCGTTGCGCGAGTAGTCGCGAATACGTTTGCTCGAGCGTTTCGTAGTCTTCGCCAAGCTTGGTTGTGGCTTCGAGCAAACGTGTTGAAGCACGTTCGAGTGACGCTAACGACAAGCGTGTGGCAGGGATGCGCTCTTTGCCGATGTTCTCCGAGAGCACTTCGGGGTCGAGGAAGGCAGCGAAGTCCTCGCCACCGAATTTCAACAGCGGCTCGTTGAGGTGCCGCGCGGCCATGCGATCGAGGATGGGGATTTCGTCGTCTGCTGTTTTGGCGTCGAGCGGCTTGTAGCCCCACTCGATGGCGAAGAGATCGTACGGGCCAATCTTCGGCACAAAGCTGGTGACACCATCGCCAGGCTGCGCGACGGAATTGAAGCGACCGTATGACATCACCGATGCGCTCGTGCCGTTTGCGTTCGCAAACGCGGGGCTGCGCAATTCTTTGACGCTGTACGCTGTCGCAGCGCGATGGTTGTGACGCAGCCCGAGTGTGTGACCTACTTCGTGCGTGGTAACGCTACGGATCAATTCGCCCATGACCTCATCAGGCAACGGCAAATTCTTGACGCGCGGATCGGCAGCACCTGCCTGCACGAAATACAACTGCTCCATGAACTTCAAGAGGTCGTGCCAGAAAATGATGTGCGCTGAAATTACCTCGCCCGAGCGCGGGTCGTGCACGTGCGGGCCCATGGCATTGGCCACCGGCATGGCGACCCAACGAATAACGGAGTAACGCGCGTCTTCCGGATCCCACAAGGGGTCCTCTTCTTTGGTGGGCGCCATCTTGGCAATGATGGCGTTTTTGAAGCCTGCCCTTTCAAAAGCTTGATTCCAATCCTCCACGCCTTGCATCATCGGCTTGCGCCATTTCTCGGGCACTTCTTGCGCGATGTAAATGGTGATCGGCTTCACGGGCTCAGACGCCGCATCACCTGGGACTTTCTTCTCCAGCCGGAAACGTCGGATGAACTCGCGCTCACGCGTGCCCGTGCGAGCGCCGCCGTATTCGGTGAAGCCCTGCGCAAAGTAGCCAACACGGTCATCGCCATAGCGACCGCGCATCGGCTCGTCAGGCAGTTTTGCCAAACTGTAATGCACGACTGCAGTTCGCGTGGGGTTGCGTGACACGGTGGGCATCTGCGGCATGCCTTGCTGGTTCATCATCGGCATCGCGAATGAAGAGAACGTGAGTGTGGCGCGCGCCTCCACGTTGCCTTGGAACACCTTCACGCTGCTGATCGCGCTACGTGATGGATCGACGCCGCCAAAGCCCATCGGCCCGAGGTTGCGCGCGTCGATGAGATCGCTCGATGTGGTCATGAGCAAACGCGTGACATCGATGACCGGCCACTTTTCTTTGGGTGGCGCGCGGCGAGGTTCGGGTGCGGGCTTGCTCTCACTCTTGCTGTCTGCCTTGTCCGCTTTTGCTTCCGCTTTGTGTTGCTCCGTGCGCTTGGTGGCATCTGCGGCGGTGATGGGCGCGCTTGCCGGTGGCGCCTCAACTGCAGGCTTAGGCTCGGCTGGCGGTTCAGCGGGCTCGCCACGCGCGATGCGTTCACGGGCTTCTTTTTCCCGCTTTTCGCGCGCGAGTCGATCCTTTTCATCTTGGCGAATTTCCAGTGAACGCTCGCTGCCCTCAGCCTCAACGGGGAACGACATGACGATCGGTGCGAGATCAACGGCTTCAACTGCAGTCTTGATGTCGCCAATGGCGCGATTGTCGTACGAGACGCTGCGCATCAAGATGCGATTCTCAACACGCTCAAAGCGCAGCACGCGATAGCCAAGCGGCAAACCATTGAACCCACCGCCTGCGCTCGCTTGCGAGATCTCGACGGACCATAGCAAGTCTTTGCCGAGCAGTTTTTCTGGGATCTCGAACAGATGCCGGTCGCGTATCTTGTGATGCAGCACCATGCCGCGCGAGGTGACAGCATCTTTAGTCACCACATCAGCGTAGCGGCGTGGCTCGCCTGGCGCAGGTTGGGGACCGCCCATCATCATCGATGCATTGGCTGCCATCGCTGCCGCATTCGGTGCGCCTGCAGGTGTGCCAGCGCTGGGTGTCGTGGAGGAAGCTGCGCCGACGGGAGGAGTCGGTGCTTTGGTCACTGCGACCGAGGCGGCGCTTGGGGCCTCGCCACGCTTTTCGATTGGCGCGCAAGCACTGAGCAAGGCGAGCAGAATGGTCGGGAGAACCACCGCGAGTTTGGTCGCGGCGGGGTTCATGGATGCGGCAGGGCGAAGGGTCATGGACGGCCTTGTTAACGGGCAAGGCACTGGCGCGCGAGATAGCGCACGAGTGGAGTTCTGATTATGCCGAACTCACTTCGCGTGGCACGCCGCCGCAGACGCGCTACTCAAACGTAAGCGCTTAAACGTAATCGAGCGGTAGTGCCGTGGTGAACTTCAACTGCTCCATAGAGAAGCTTGAGCTCACGTCGAAGAGCTCAACCGACTTAATGAGACGTCGATAGACCGCGTCGTATCCCGCGATGTCGGGGACGACAACACGCAACAAGTAGTCGATGTCGCCGCTCATGCGATACACCTCGACCACCTCGGGGATGTCGCGCACGGCGTTGGCAAAACGATCGAGCCAGCTTTGGTTGTGCTGGTTGGTTTTGATGCCGACAAACACCGTGACGCCGACGTTGACCTTGGCCGCGTCGAGCAGCGCCACGCGTTTGCGGATGAAACCTGCTTGTTCAAGGCGCTGCACCCGTCGCCACGTGGGCGTTGGCGTGAGCTTGATCTCGGCGGCAAGTTCGTTGATGCCAATCGAGGCATCTTCTTGCAAGCGCTCCAAAATGCGCTTATCGAAGCTATCGAGGGTGATTTTTTCCAATTGTGGTCATTTGGCAGAAAATAATTGCAGCATTGTTGGGTTTTGGCGCAAATTTTGCAAACACTTTGCGCGCAGTGCTCGCTACACTGCCGTCCTGTTTTGACATCCGGAACCCGATCGGCCGCCATGCGAGATTTGTTTACCAAACACCCAGCTTCCGTGGGCGAAACCTACCTTCAGCACATGGGAATGGCGTTTAGCTTTGCCGGGTGGCTGGCAGTAGCTGCACTCGCCGCGTTGGTGCACGCGTTGCTGCCGCCGCTATGTGAGAAGACGGCAAGTCGCATCATCACGCGTCTCCATGACCGAATGGTGCAGAACCGCTGTCGGCAAAACTCTAGCATTGGCGAGCTTCTTGAGGCAAAAATGCCTGAAAACGCCCGCCGAATCTAGTGTTTTGCGTTGACGTTAACTATCTTTCTGAATTTCCTAGATTTTTTCGGCAAAGCCCCGTAGAATTGTGGCATTGCAGCACAACGGGCTATCGAGAAGTACCCAGTTCGTTGAGGTAGCGACTTCGCCGCTGCAATAGTTTCATCGTCTCCCGCCCCGCTTTCTCCCGACCGTCCGACTCTTCGAGACCGTCTTCTTTGGAACGCATATAGGTTGGTGCCGGTGTTGGCGCATCATCCGCGATTCCATTGCCAGGGGATTCCCTCGAGCCAGTGCTTGGCTCGTGCTCAGCTCACAAGCTAACCCGCAAGCAATTCGTGATCGTGACTTCACGCGACGAGGGTCGTGTGCGGTCGTGCTGCGTTGTTGTCGTTTGCGATGCATGCATCGCGTCACGATTGTCTGTGGCACACCGCGAAGTGGTGCCGCAGTCGTCACTGCTTGAAAGTTAGAAATGAAATTTGAAACACTCGGCCTCAATAAGGCCATCCTCGAAGCGATCGCTGCGACCGGTTACACAGAACCGACCGATGTGCAGGCGCGCGCTATCCCTGAAATTCTCGCGGGGTCAGATGTATTGGTGTCCTCGCAAACTGGTAGCGGCAAAACCGCAGCGTTCATGCTGCCTGCGCTACAAATGCTTGCTGAGCCGCATCCCGTTTCCGGAAACGGTCCACGTGTTTTGGTGCTCACACCGACGCGCGAACTCGCCATGCAAGTCACCAAGGCTGCTGAGACCTACGGCCGCCGCAACCGCCGCGTGCGTGTTGTGTCGATCGTGGGCGGCATGCCGTATCCATTGCAAAACAAACTGCTGCGCCAAGGCGTCGACATTCTCGTCGCCACGCCGGGCCGCTTGCTCGATCAGATGCAATCTGGCCGCGTCGATTTATCGCGCTTGCAAGTGCTGGTGTTCGATGAAGCCGACCGCATGCTCGACATGGGCTTTAAGGATGACATCGACGCTGTCGTGGCACGCGTGCCTGCATCGCGTCAGACCTTGTTGTTCTCTGCCACGCTCGATGACGCTATCGTGCGCATGGCAGCAACCATGATGAAAGACCCGGTGCGTATCGACGTTTCCGGTCATAAAACGCGTCACGTCAATATTGAGCAGCGTTTGCACTTTGTTGACGACCTCAACCACAAGCAGCGCATGCTTGATCATCTGCTGCGTGACGTCGATGTGCAACAAGCCATTGTGTTCACGTCCACCAAGCGTGCGGCTGATGAATTAGCGATGGACCTGATTGGTCAAGGCCACACCGCTGCCGCATTGCACGGCGACATGAAGCAGGGTGCGCGTAATCGCACGCTGGAAAACCTGAAGCGTGGTCGTTTGCGCGTACTCGTGGCGACCGACGTCGCTGCGCGCGGTATCGACGTGCAAGGTATCTCGCACGTCATCAACTTCGATTTGCCGCGTCAGGCAGAAGACTACGTGCACCGTATCGGCCGCACCGGTCGTGCGGGACGCAGCGGTATCGCTATTTCGCTCGCTAACGTGCGCGAGGCGTTCCAAGTGAAATTGATTGAGCGCTTTACGACGCAGGAAATTCCGGTCATCACCATCCCCGGTCTCGAGCCAAAGCAGCGCGGGTGCGACAAGAGCCCGTTTGATCGCAAGGGCAAACCGGGAAGCCGCGGTGGCAAGCCTGCCGCGCGCAAGCCTGGCGTTTGGAAGAACGATGCGACAGCATCACGCCCGTCACGCCCACCACGCGATGGCGTCCACCCAGCGCGTAGCGCCGATGGCCGTCACGCACCTCGGGATACAGATCGTCGCGGCCAAGGCGCACATGGCGGTGCTGACCGCAGTGCATCGGGCCCGTCGACCTCATCGAAGCGTAGCTTCGTAAGCGACAATCAATCGACCGGTTGGAAAAAAGCGAGCCACTTCGCAGGCAAGTAACACCAGACTCGCTAAGCTGCCGACGGCGCGAGCTAGTCGGCCTTAGCGTTGCTCTGTGTGGCAACCACCGAAATCCGTGTTCCGGCAATCTCTACAGATTGACCGGCACGGATTTTGTTACGTTTGCGCAGCTCAACTTGGCCGTCGACCTTGACAACACCGCTGGAAACTAGCGCGCCACCCGCGCCGCCCGAGTCGGCAAAGCCGGTGAGCTTGAGCAAGTGGTTGAGTTCGATGTATTCGGTGTCGATGGCGTAGCTGATTTGCTTCATGGCGCGATCCTAGATGGCTGTCCGCGCATGATACGGTAAGCCCCGCCGAGTGCAGTCACTTGTGCAATTGTTTGCCGCGGCGCAAGGCCGGCGTAAGCGCGAGGTTCTACAATCACCCCTGTCGGAATTTGTCAGGGGTGCATGATGGCTGTTGTGGGATTTGTCGGATTGGGCAGCATGGGTGGCGAAATGGTGCGCCATCTGATTAAGGCAGGCCACCAGTTACAGGTTTATGCGCGGCGCGCAGACGTGCTGCCGCCGTTTGTCGAGCTCGGTGCAAAGCCATGCGCGCACGCAGCCGATGTGGCGCGCGGCGCGGACTTTGTTTTTCTAAACGTCACGACGGCCGATGATGTGGCGTCACTCCTATTCGGTGACGGTAACACTGAAGGCGTCGAATCGAGCGCAGCGGCAGGCACGATCATCTGCGACTTCTCCACCATCGCCGCATCGGCTGCGCGCGAGTTTGCCAAACGCCTCGCCGCGCGAGGCATCACGTACATGGATTGCCCGGTTTCGGGCGGCCCGATTGGCGCGAAGGCCGCAACGCTGTCCATCATGGTGGGCGGTGACGATGCGTCGCTTGCGAAGGTGCGCCCGCTGCTGGAAAAAATCGGCGCGGCGATTTTTCACATGGGGCCGATTGGCAATGGCCAAGTTACCAAGGCGTGCAATCAGATCGTACAAGTCGTCAACATCCAAGGTATCGCCGAAGCGCTACTCTTCGCGCGCGCCAATGGCGTTGACCCCGCCGGTGTTGTTGATGCGTTGATGGCAGGCTATGCAGGCTCCAAGATGCTTGGCCTGATGGGGCCGAAGATGGCGCAGCGCGATTTCGCCGCAGGCATTGAGGCGCGTTTGCACCACAAGGATTTCGTCATGATTGCCGACATGGTGAATGCGCAAGCGCTCCCCATGCCGGGGACAGAGTTGGTCCTGGCGCAGCTCAACAAACTCATGGAACAAGGGTGGGGAACGATGGACACGTGCAACCTACTGCGCGTGCTCGAGACCACCGCACCACCGAACGCAAATATTCCCCGCGAGGCTTAGTGCGATGAACCTTCACGGATTGCTGCTTCAACGCCAAGCGCAGGGTCAACCCGTACGTGTCGGGCTCATCGGTGCGGGCAAATTCGGTTCGATGTTTTTGTCGCAGGTGCCGCGCACGCCCGGCATGCACTTGGTCGGCATCGCGGATCTCAACCCCGCGCGCGCGAAAGAATCGTTGGCGCGCGTCGGCTGGGCGCCCGAGCGCAGCGCGGCAATCAACTTTGAAGCAGCTGCGAAGAATGGCCAGACGCTCATCACCGACGACGCAATGTCGCTAATCGCCTCGCCGCATATCGATGTGGTCATCGACGCAACCGGACACCCTGCCGCCGGTATCGCGCACGTGCTGGCTTGTTGCGAGCACCAGAAGCACATCGTGATGGTTAACGTCGAAGCTGATGCGCTCGCCGGTCCGCTACTCGCACAGCGCGCACGCGAAGCAGGCATTGTCTATTCGCTTGCATACGGCGACCAACCCGCGTTGATTTGCGAAATGGTCGATTGGGCGCGCGCGGCGGGCTTTCAGGTGGTTGCGGCAGGTAAGGGCACGAAGTATCTGCCCGCGTATCACGCATCGACGCCCGAAACCGTGTGGGGGCACTACGGCTTCACTCCAGAGATGGTGGCGGGTGGTGATTTCAACGCGCAGATGTTCAACTCGTTTCTCGATGGCACCAAGAGCGCGATTGAGATGACCGCCGTTGCCAATGCCACCGGACTCACGCCCGCGCCGTCTGGCCTCGAGTTTCCGCCGTGCGGCGTAGACGACCTCGCCACCGTGTTGCGCCCGCGAAATGAAGGTGGCGTGTTGCACCATCGCGGCCAAGTCGAAGTGATCTCTTCACTGAACCGTGATGGCAGCCCCGTGTTCCGCGACTTGCGCTGGGGCGTGTACGTTACGTTTTCGGCCGACTCGGAATACGTGCGGCGTTGCTTTAAGGAATACGGTCTGGTTACCGACGCATCAGGTGAATACTCGTCGATGTACAAGCCATTCCATCTGATCGGCCTTGAGCTCGGCATCAGCGTGGCGAGCGTGGCGTTGCGCCGAGAGGCAACGGGCGCCGCTACAGCGTGGCACGGCGACTGCGTTGCGGCGGCCAAGCGCGATTTGAAGGCGGGTGAAATGCTCGACGGTGAAGGTGGCTTTACGGTTTACGGTGGGTTGCTCACCGCTAAAGACTCGTTGGCACAAGGCGCATTACCCATCGGCCTCGCGCATCGCGTCAAGCTGCTGCGGGATGTGCCAGCAGGCGCGGTCGTGCGCTGGGCCGATGTGGACATTGATGCACGCGCGCCCGCGGCTCAGTTCCGCCGCGAGATGGAAACGCAGTTCGCGAAAGACCACCTGTGAAGCCACCAGCAAAGCCACCACCCAAGCGCCCCTCCAAGTCAACACAGTTAGCCCACGCCGCACGCGCCGCGAGTGAGAGCCCACGCACGGTGAACTTGCCTACCGACCGCGCCTCGACGGTGTTGTTCGACAGCCTCGCGCACATGGACGCCGAACAGCAGCGATTCAATCGCGATGAACAAGTGCCGACGTATGGCATTTTCAATATGCCGCAAGCAGTAGCATTGGAAAACGCCGTTGCCGAGCTCGAGGGCGGCTATCGTGCAATGAGTTTTCCGAGCGGCATGGCGGCAGTGAGCGGCGCTATCTTGAGCTGTGTGAGCTCAGGGGATCATCTGCTGATGACTGATGCTTGCTATGACCCGGCGCGACATTTCTGTGATCGGGTGTTGTCACGCTTTGGTGTCGAGACGACGTACTACGATCCCACTATCGGCGCTGACATCGCGAGCCTTATGCGTTCGAACACGAGGGCTGTGTATCTTGAGAGCCCAAGTTCGATTACCTTCGAAGTGCAAGACATTCCAGCGATTGCGCAAGTGGCGCA
>JAJTHU010000021.1 GCA_021300055.1 Nitrosomonadaceae bacterium
CCCAGATGCGGCCGGCGCGGTCCTCGACAAAGTCGAAAGAGATGAAGCCGCTGAAATTGGTGGCTTGTACGAATTTGTCTACCCAAGCCTCAACGCGCGTGGCACTCTGTTGCTCGACGCGTTGAAATGCGACCGCAACGGTACCCGAGAACAGCGCGCCACAGTAGACGACCGTCGTCGCGACTTTCCCGTCCTCAGCGTAGGAGAACGTGGACAGCACGCGTCCGTCGATCCGGCGCTGCACAAGAAACGGCGTCGCGGATGCAATGGGCAAAGCGGCGTGTTTGGCGTGGAAGCTAACGCCGTTGCCAGAGCACGAGAATATTGGTTTGACGACGAAATCGTCAGTCGCGGAGATTGCTAACGCTGCTTCACTTCCCAGCGGCGCAGACTCAGGTGCGTCAAGACCAATCGCTCGACATACCGCAATGAAGCTTTGCTTGTCGTGCAGCGATAGCAGGGTCTCGTGCGACATCGAGAGCATGCGCACATCGTTTGGCAAACGTTGGCGCAACCGTGATGCGTGGATGATCTCCTCAGACACCGGCACCACTAGCGACACGGATTCTTTGTCGATGATCTCCCGCATCGCTGAGAGGTAGGCCTCGCTACTCTCGACGGGTGAGGGCACCTCGTAGCTTCGAGCTACACACCGAGAAACGCGAGCTAGATGCCATCTGAAGGGCTCGGCGACGATCACCCGCCATCCGAGTTCGTGAAACCCGCGCGCGAGATCCAGCGCTTTGGGTAGCCGTCCGAGCGTGAGGAGCAACGTTTTGGTTTGCCGCATCTGCGTCATTGGTGGACGTGGTGGACGCGGGCTCGCGCGTTGATCTGCTGATTTGGTCTGGTCGTCATGCGCGCAATCGGTCGGATGCGTGATTCTGTCGACGTTTCAAAGTCAAACCTCGTGCACAGCCGCGCGAGGATAAGGCTCGCTTCAGTCGCTGCAAAGGCTGCACCCACGCACACCCTTGGCCCGAGACCAAAGGGCAGATAAGCGCCGGCTACTTGGTTGGACTCTTGCGCGGGATCAAACCGATCGGGGTCAAAACGATGCGGATCTGGCCAATAGGCGGGGTTGCGATGGATTGTCCAAGGGGAAATCATCACCATGGCGCCACGCTTGATCTTGTAGCCATCAATGCTTGTGTTCTCAGCAGAGACGCGCGGCAGGAACGTAATGGGAGGGTACAGACGGAGCGTCTCTCTGAACACGTTTCGTGTGTAGGTAAGTCCTCTAATGTGTTCAAACCGTGGGGTATCTGAGCCGCAGACCTCTTGTACCTCTTGGCGAATTCGTCGCGCGACTTCGGGATGCTGGCTAATGATGTAGAAAGCCCAGGTGAGTGCGCTTGCGGTGGTTTCGTGCCCCGCGAGAAACATCACGCCCAGTTGGTCTAGCAATTCATCTCGCGTAAAGCCCACGCCATCGACTGGGTCGACCGCGGCAATCATTTCAGACGCAATATCGTTCCAGGGTGTCTCTCGCGGCTGAAAGTGCGTATCAAGTAGCGAGCCTAGGCAGGTCCGGATCTCGTTGCACGCCGCCAATACATCTGCTGTGGGTGGTACTTGCGTCCACGCGGGGTCAAAGATCAACGTCTTCCACCGCACCTGCGCGATGCTTGATTCGAATCGTGTGAATGCCTCGAACACGCGGCGCGAGATCTCACCTTCGAGCGACGTGGAAAACACCGTCCGACAGATGATGTCTGCAGTAAGGTGACTCATCGCCACATCAAGTGGGAAGCTTTCGTTACGTTGCGCGCGGTCTAGGAGCACTTGTTCAAACGCGTCCACGCCCGCTTGCATGGCACCAAATGCATCTTGGATGCGCATGTGGGTAAACGCGGGGTCGATCATGCGGCGCTGGCGCTGCCAATCTGCGCCACCCGATACGAAGATCGAGTTACCGACTAGTGGTCGCAACGCATCGACCATGAGGTCGCTTTTGGGAAAACGCTCGTCTGTGTCCGCGAGGATGGGTCTGAACAAACGCGGGTCGTTGACGATGACGATCTGACGACGCGAGTAGCCGAGCGGGCCAATCGGCATCGCGTACGCTTCGCGGGGCAGCAACGAGAGCAAGTCACCGTCGCCTTGCCATATCAGCCGCATCAACGAGACGACGGGGGAGAGGGGATTCGGTGCGGGCGGATAAAACCCGTGACTGGTCGCGGACTTGCGGTGAACAGCTGGTGCGGCTGGGCCGCTGACTTCTGGGAACTGGGACATTGCGTGGGTTGCTATGGTTAGCGAGCCGCGATGGAGGTGTGCACATTCAGACTTAAGTTGGCTCAGGTGTCAACTTTCGTGTACATTTTGGCCGTTAACTTTTTGGGCATTTCGCGCGTGGATTTACACGACGTGTTTCGAGTCTTGGTGGCCTGCCATATCCTCACGGGTGCGGTGGGGCTCGTCTACTTCTGGGGGCCGATCGCATCCCGAAAGGGATCGGAGTGGCACCGAAAATCGGGCCGCGTATTCAATCGCTGCATGCTTTGGACCGGGGCCTTCGCTGTCCTCATCAGCGCCTGCACGATCGCAGATCCGCTCGGAACCCATCCTCACCTTGTCGGGCATCCGGAGTTCAGTCGCCCCGAGTTTGTGCGCGCGATTTTTGGATGGATGATGCTGGGATTCGCCGTGTTGACGGTCAACCTCGCGTGGCATGGGTGGCTATGCGTTTTGCATAAACGCGACCGTGAGAAGGTTCGCGAATGGCGCAACTTGTGGCTCCAGGCGGCTCTCCTGCTGGTGTCAGTCAATTGCGCGTGGCAAGCGTGGCATGCGGGGGTGTTTCTCATGTTTGGGATGACCTTCATTGGGATCGCGACCGTCGCCACGAATCTGTTTTTTTTGTACCGACCAAACCCGGGCGGCTTGGACTGGCTGAAGGAGCACGTAAAGGCGCTAGTTGGGGCGGGAATTTCTGTCTACACCGCGTTCTTCGCATTCGGCGCGGTGCGGACCTTCCCGGAGCTAGCGCTCCACCCAGGATTGTGGGCAGTGCCTTTGGCGGTTGGGCTGACCTTGATCATCGTTCATCACCGCCGGATCGACAGGCAGAGAGCCAACATTGCAGCCTCATCCGCAGCGGCCTAGCTCGCGACTTGCTCACGGGCGGGCAAGCATGGGGGCCCACTGATGACCCGGCGTCGAGTCGTGGTCGTCGGCGCGGGGGCGGGGGGGTTATCCGCTGCCCTCTGCCTTGCCGCACGTGGAGTCGAGGTCACGGTGCTAGAACGCGCGGGCGGCGTGGGCGGAAAGATTCGCGCTGTTGGGGTGCCTGGGCGCGAAATTGATGCAGGTCCAACCGTGTTCACCATGCGCTGGGTCTTCGACGAGTTGTTTGCCGCCGCGGGCAAAGAGTTTTCAAGTGCGCTAACGTTGGAGCGCGCCGACGTGCTTGCGCGGCACGCGTGGTTAGATGGCTCAACGCTTGATCTTTTCTCCGACGAAGATCGCTCTGCTGATGCAATTGCGGCGCTGTGTGGGCCGACTGAAGCGGCTGGCTATCGGCGCTTCTGCCAGCGTGCGCAGCAAATCTACGACGTACTTGAGCGACCTTTCATGGCGTCGCCCAAGCCGAACGAGATTTCACTTGCATTTAGAGTCGGTGTGCGTGAACTGCCGCAACTCTTGCGAGCAATTCCTATCCGCCCACTTTACGCAGAACTGCAGCGTTACTTCCGCGATCCGCGCCTGCTGCAGTTGTTCGGTCGCTACGCGACATACGTCGGGTCATCTCCCTATAGCGCGCCGTCGACGTTGATGCTGATCGCGCACTCGGAGCGCCTCGGCGTGTGGCGAGTCTCGGGCGGCATGCGGCAGGTCGCTGCCGCGATGCGCGACTGTGCGGTCGGGCAGGGGGCCAGTATTCGCGTTAGCGCCGAGGTCACGCAGATACGCGTGGCGGGAGGATGTGTACAGGGCGTCGTGCTTGCTGACGGCTCGTTTGTCGCAGCCGATGCCGTGATCTTTAATGGCGACGTCGCTGCACTTGAAGCGGGCTTACTCGGAGAGCAAGTGAGTACGACGATTCCTCGGAAGTCTGTGGCAACCCGCAGTCTCTCTGCTGCGACTTGGTGCGTCGACGCCACGACCAGTGGCTTTGATTTAAGCCACCACA
>JAJTHU010000156.1 GCA_021300055.1 Nitrosomonadaceae bacterium
CAATAAGTTCGCCGCGAACTACACCAAGCGCGAGTTCATGGCGATTTTGAATCCCATCGACGTGCCATGCGGGCCGATCATGTCGACCACCGATTTGGCGAACGATGAACACGTGCGTGGACGCGAGATGTATGTCGAACTCGAGGACGAGAAGCGTGGCAAGTGGTACAACGTTGGCATGCCAATCAAGCTTTCTGCGTCTCCCGCCAAAATCGAACGCGCACCGTTCTTGGGTGAGCACAACGATAACGTGATGCGCACGGTGTTGGGTTACGACGATGCACGCATTGCATCGCTAAAAGATGCCGGTGCTTTCACAGCGCCACCGAAGTCCAAATAAAACCTGTTGCGAGAGGCAAGTATGAGAATCGTTTTGATTGGGCAACAGGATTTTGGGAAGGCAGTACTAGACGCGTTTCTGAAGCGCGATGATGACGTTGCTGGTGTTTTTTGTGCACCTGAGAAGGAGGGCGCAAAGCCTGATCCTCTTCGCGTTTTCGCTCAAGAGAAAGGGCTGCGCACTTTCCAATTCCCGTCGTTGAAAGCACCCGACGCAACGGCCGCGATGCGCGAATTGAATGCAGATATCGGCATCATGGCCTTTGTGCTGCAGTTTGCGCCGCAGGAATTCGTCAATATCCCCAAGCACGGCACGATTCAGTATCACCCTTCGCTCTTGCCGAAGTACCGCGGTCCATCGTCGATTAACTGGCCGATTTCACAAGGTGAAGTCGAGACCGGACTGACCATCTTCCGTCCCACCGACGGGCTTGACGAAGGCTCCATCATCTTGCAGAAACGCACGCCTATCAGCGAAAACGATACGCTCGGCACCGTGTATTTCGATCGCCTGTTTCCGATGGGCGTCGAAGCGATGCTTGAGGCCGCTGATTTGGTCGTAGCAGGTAAGCATACCGAGACCATACAGGATGAATCACAGGCCACTTACGAAGGCTGGTTCCGTGCCAACGAGTCTAAGGTGAATTGGCACAACAACGTGAACCAGATCCACAACCTGATCCGCGCATGCGACCCAGCTCCCGGCGCGTGGACCACGTTGGCAGGCAAAAAAGTGCAGTTGTTTGGTTCACGCAAGCACCTCGTCCGCACGTTCGGTGCGGTCAAGGGCAAGCCAGGTGAGATCACCAGCATTGGCGACAGCCTGTTTGTGACCGCACAAGGCGGTCAAATCGAGCTCAGCAAGCTCAAGCACGAAGACGGCAAAAAGGTTTCGGCTGCTGAATTTGCGGCCGCCTTTGGACTGGCCCCGGGCGCCGTGTTCGGCTCCTGACCCCGAGCTCACCCTGTCTGTCGGGAGCCAACGACGGCTAGAGGCTTTTTTTGCGAGCGGGGCGTCTAGTTCGTTGCCTTGCTCCCGCTGGGGCGCGTATCATCCTGAAAACGTAGGGCGCAGGCTGCGCCACCTACTTATTCGGGGTGAGGGGATGGTCATGAAAATGTCAACACGTCAGCCGAGGCTGCGCTCACGAATCGCATTTGTCGCGCCGTTTGCAGTGCTATTGGCGAGCGCAATTGCGAGCAACGTCATCGCGCAAACGACGCCGACCATTGATTCGGTCGAGTACGTCAATAGCCGCACCGGGCAGTACTACCGTACCGATATTGTTGCCGAAATTACTGCGCTTGATCGCAACGCGGCTGCGTCTGGCTGGGCCCGCACGGGACAGAGCTTCAAAGTCTGGCGTACGCGTGCGGACGCACCGGTCGGGGCGATTCCGGTCGCAAAACTGTCATCAATCGACCTGTCAACGCCATCGGCGCCCAAGATTTGCGGGCTCAACAAGGTCGCAAAGATTGGTGCTGAAGGAAGTGCGCCCACCAATTGCCCCGTCCAAACCAGCGTTACCTTCGTGATGCCGCCCGATGCACTCGGCGATTGTGCAACGGGGACCCAGCCTGTCTTTCAAGTGCGCAACAGCACTGGCGTGCGGCTCGCGAACCAGCTCGATGTTTACCAAGACATGTTTGATCGAGGTTGGCAGACCGATGGGGTGACGATGTGTGTGCCAGGAACATCGACGACGCTCGACGCCGACGCATATCGCCTGCTGAAGCAAGCTACGTTTGGCCCCAGCGAGGCCGTGCTCGCTGAAGTGAAGCAACTCAGCATTTCTGGCTGGGTTGAGGCGCAGCTTGCAATGCCCGTCATCTCGCGCATGCCAGCGCTTGTGTTTTATCCGACCACCGCACCGACTACCTGTACTAGCGATGGCGTTGCAAATTCAGCAGCGACGCTGTGCGCTCGTGACAACTACTCGCACTTCCAGTTGCAGTTGAAGTTCACGCAAAACGCGCTCAATAACGCAGACCAGTTGCGACAACGCGTGGCGTTTGCATTGTCGCAAATCCTGGTGACGTCTGGGGCGGATAGTTCAATCATGCCCTACGGCATGGCTAAGTATCAGCAGCTGTTCTTGGATTACGCGTTTGGCAACTATCGTGATCTGATTCGCGAGGTGACGCTGTCACCCGTGATGGGCGACTACCTCAACATGGCGAATTCGAACAAGCCAGATTTGGCGCGTGGAATCGCCGCCAATGAGAACTACGCACGCGAGATCATGCAGTTGTTCATGATTGGTCTCTATGAGCTCAATCTGGATGGCACGCAAAAACTAGATGCGTCGGGAAACCCTATTCCCACGTATAGCCAAACAACCGTTGAGAACCTCGCTCGTGTCTTTACAGGCTGGACCTACTCTGGTGTGGGCGGCGTTGCGCCGACGCGCAACAACCCCGCGTATTACGATTTCCCGATGCAAGCGGTGCAGTCCAACCACGACGTAGGAACGAAGACGCTCTTTAACGGCTTTGTTGTGCCCGCCAACATGAACGCCAACGCCGAACTCGACATGGTGCTGAACCACCTGTACTCGCATCCGAATGTGGCGCCGTTCATCGCCAAGCAACTCATCCAAAAGCTTGTTTCGGGTAATCCAAGCCCTGCGTACGTCGAGCGCGTCGCCCGCGTATTCAACAACAACGGTCAGGGCGTGAGGGGCGATCTCAAGGCAGTCGTGCGCCATATCTTGCTCGACCAAGAAGCGCGCGGGCCGATCAAGACAGAGCGCGGCGTTGGCAAGCTCAAAGAGCCGGTGTTGTTGGGGCTTGCAGCGTACCGTGCCCTCGGTGGAGTCAACGACGGTGTATGGCTGCGCACGCAATATGCTGCGATGGGGCAGGACCTATTCCGTGCGCCAACCGTCTTCAATTACTACGTTCCGGACAACACCATCTCGAACGGTAAGTTGGGCCCTGAGTTCGAGATCCTAACCTCGACCACCGCATTCGCGCGCGCTAATTTCTTGCGCAACCTCACCAACGTGAACTATGCAGCAGACGCGAATGTGCAAGGTGCGACGGGAACGACAATCAACTGGGCACTGTGGCAAGCGCTCGCGGGTAACCCGACTGCGCTAGTGGACAAACTTGCATGGGTGCTAACGGCAGGATCGCTGTCGACGTCGGCGCGTCAGCAGGTCATCAATACAGTCAGCGCAATGTCGACCACCGATACGTTGGCTAGGGCGCGCACTGCCGCGTACCTTGTGCTCAATTCAAGTCATTTTCAGGTCGATCGATAGGAGCATCGCATGAACGCACCGTACATCATCACGCGACGTCGCCTGCTCAAAAGCATCGCCTCGGCAGGCGCCGTTTCCGCAGCAGGCACGTTTGAAGGGCTTGGGCTTTCTGCGGCACTCGCGCAAACTGCGCCCACTGATTACAAGGCGCTCGTCTGTGTGTTTCTGTTTGGCGGTAACGACGCGAACAACCTCATCGTGCCGATGGAGACTGCTGAATACAACCTCTACTCGACCGGCCGCGGCGGCAGCACCAACGGTGGCATTGCCATCCCGTCTGATCAGCTGCTTGGCATTCGCCCGAAAACATTGAACAAGGCCTATGGTCTCCATCCATCAATGGGGCCGCTGAAGACGCTGTTTGATGCGGGAAAGATGGCCGCGGTGACGAACATTGGCACGCTTGCAGAGCCGATGACCAAAGCGGAATACACGGCAGCGAGCAAGCTTCGACCCGAGCAGTTGTTCTCTCACTCCGATCAGCAAATGCAATGGCAGACCTCGGTTTCGCGCGGTATTGAGCGCACTGGCTGGGGTGGTCGCTTGGCGGATGTGGTTGGTCCAACCAACGGCAGCAATTTCCCGATGGTGACATCGGTTGCCGGGTCTGCGCTCTACATCAACGGCAACACGCCGCGCGTTGTTGTGATTCCGCAGTCAGGCACGTTCGGTTTGTCGACGTTCGGTTCTGCGACCGATACGACCAATCGCGTCAACGCGATGAAGAACATGATGAACCTGCCCGCTGGCAACGATTTCGTCATGGAAGCGGACGACGTTATCGCACAAGCGCTCGGCGCGTCTGATTTGCTCAACCCGATTATCTCGGTCAACACGTCGCCGGTGAATACGCATTTCACTGGCATCAATACGGGCATCGGCAATCAGTTGCGTCAGGTTGCCAAATTGATTGAGGCGCGCGCGGCGATTGGCTTGAAGCGCCAGATTTTCTTCGTGTCGATTGGCGGGTTCGATACGCACACCAATCAGATTACGGCGCACAACAACCTCTATGGGCAGTTAGCGCCCGCACTCAAGGCGTTTTACGATGCAACGGTGGCACTTGGCGTCGCGAATCAAGTCACGACGTTCACCATGTCCGACTTTGGTCGTACGCTGAAGCAAGCTTCAGGCGGCGGCTCGGATCATGGCTGGGGTAGCCATCAACTCGTGATCGGGGGTGCAGTACGCGGGCAGGAGTTCTACGGCCAGTTCCCCAATCAGACCCTTGGTGGACCGAGCGATCTCTCTACGAACGGTCGGTGGATTCCAACCACCTCGGTAGACCAGTATGGCGCGACGCTCGCAAAGTGGTTTGGCGTATCGGCGAGTGATATGTCCACGGTGTTCCCGAACATCCGTCGCTTTTCCAATACCGACCTCGGTTTCTTGGCCTAGCGCTCGTCATCCAGAAACTTTGCCACCCCTACGCGTCGGGAACGTCGCGGGTAAGGCGCGCCAAGCCGGGGTGACAACCCCCTGATCACGGCAGCCATTGTCTCTTGCGCGCAAAGCATTCTTGCTACAATCGCTCAGCTAACGCGAGGGGGCGGTAATGAAGAAAGAAGGCTTCTGGAGCAAAGACTGGTTTTTCGGTCTTGTGATCGTGATTGTGGTGTTCGCGCTGAGCGTCACCACCAACTTCTTTAGTGCGCTTGAAACCCGCGCCTACGACTGGGGCGTATCGGCCACCTCCAAGCCGGTGTCTGATCGGATTGCGGTGATTGCCATCGACGATCAATCTATCGCCAATCTCGGTCGCTGGCCTTGGTCACGGGACATTCACGCCGGCATGATCGACAAGTTGGCAGGAGCCAAAGCGAAGGTCATCGGCCACACCGTGTTTTTCTTCGAGCCGCAGCTTGACCCCGGATTGCAATACATCAACAAATTGCTTGGGGTCTATGGCAAGGGTGCCGCACCGGTCGAAGACGCCGCTACGGCATTGAAGGGTAGGCCTGCACCGCTGGCTTCTTCCAATCCGATCGTCGCGGAAATGGGCCCTATCCTGCTCGAGGCAGAGCAAGCCCTGAACACGGACCGGCGCTTAGCTGAGAGCCTGAAGAACGCTGGCAATGTCGTTCTGCCGCTGAACTTGGGCGCGTCTGAAATTCAGCCCAACGGTCGCCCCGACAAGCCACTCCCTGATTACGTGAAGGGTAGCGTCGTGGCAGGTGCATCAGGCGGCGGAATCTTTGCTAGCGAGCGCCCCGGCTATCCCATCGAATTGCTCGGCAATGTGGCTGCGTCGGTTGGTGATCTGAGCCTCATCAACGACGTCGACGGTGGCGTCCGCCGTGATATCACGACGGTCGATTTCTTCAACACCCAACAGTTCCCTTCGCTCGCGCTCGCCATCGCCGCGAAGAGCCTCAATCTCGGCGCGAAGGATATCAAGGTCGTTCCTGGTGAAAGCGTCACGCTCGGTAACTTGCGCATCGTCACCGATAGTGCAGGGCTGATGTTCCCGTATTTCTACAAAGACCTCGGCCCGAGCAAGCCGGCAATCCCGATCGATTCCTTCTTCGATGTTTACTCCGGAAAGATTCCTGCGGCCAAGTACCAAGACAAGATCGTCCTCATCGGCGCGACTGCGGGCGGCATCGGCCAACAGACGGTTACACCAATCGGCACGCTGTCTGCGGTAGAAACCCTCGCGCATTCGGTGTCTTCGATTTTGCAGCAGCACTTTTTCCGTACCCCGGCGTGGGGTGTTTGGGTGAAGCTCGCCGCGCTGCTGTTGGTGGCGGCATATCTCATCGCAGTGTTGCCACGCTTGCGCGCGGGGCCGGCAGCGTTGATCTCGCTGGGCGTGTTGGTTCTGTTGTTCGGCGCTCACTTTGGGCTGATGATGGGTTCCGGCATTTGGGTACAGCTGATGTTGCCTGCGGCAATGTTGGTCATCGGACATTTATTGCTCACCACCAAACGTTTCTTGGTCACCGAGCGCGGGAAAGAGCAATCTGAGTTAGCTGGCGCGGAATCGAATCGCATGCTTGGTCTGGCGTTCCAGCAGCAAGGCCAACTCGACATGGCGTTCGACAAGTTCCGCAAGTGCCCAGTAGACGAGCAGGTGCTGGAAAACATCTACTCGCTCGCGCTCGACTTTGAACGTCGTCGTCAGTTCAACAAAGCCGAGTCGGCATTTGCCTACATCAACCAGCACGATCCGAAGTTCCGCGATGTCGCGGAGCGTATGAACCGCGCCAAGGCGATGTCGGAAACCATCATCCTCGGTGGCTCCAGCGCAGCGCGCGGCGCGCAGGCGACCATGATGCTCACCGGCGCGGGCGAAAAGCCGACGTTGGGCCGCTACACCATCGAGAAAGAACTCGGTAAAGGTGCGATGGGTGTGGTCTATCTCGGCAAGGACCCGAAGATTGGTCGCGAGGTGGCGATCAAGACAATGGCACTCTCGAGCGAATTTGAGGGCGACGAGTTGCAAGAGGCAAAAGATCGGTTCTTCCGTGAGGCTGAGTCCGCAGGGCGCTTGGATCACCCCAACATCGTGCGTATTTTCGATGCTGGCGACGAGCACGACCTCGCCTATATCGCGATGGAGTTCTTGAAGGGTAAGGACTTGGTCGACAACACCAAGATCCCCAACCTGCTACCGTTCGATGAGGTTTGTGACATCTTCGAGAAGGTGGCGAGTGCACTGCACCACGCACACCAGCAGGGTGTTTACCATCGCGACATCAAGCCCGCCAACATCATGTACGACCCTGAGGCAAAGGTGCCCAAGGTTGCTGACTTCGGCATCGCGCGTGTGACGGATTCGTCCAAGACCAAGACAGGCATGGTGCTCGGCACGCCTTCATATATGTCTCCTGAGCAACTTGCAGGCAAGAGGATCGATGGTCGTTCTGACTTGTTCTCTCTCGGGGTGAGCTTCTATCAGATGGTGTGCGGCAGACTCCCGTTCCAGGGTGAGTCAATGACCCAGCTGATGTTCGCCATCGCCAACGAGAAGCACCCTGACATCGCAGGATTCAATCCGTCGCTGCCTGCGTGGGTCCAGGACTTCATCGACCAAGCGCTTGCCAAAGATGTG
>JAJTHU010000324.1 GCA_021300055.1 Nitrosomonadaceae bacterium
CAGCACCACAGCGACCCAGTAAAGGGTTCGCATGCAGAAGAGTCCAAAAAGCTTGGCGGCGGTGAGGATGATGCCCCCGATACGGGTGGAGAGATAAATTGTTGTTATACCGAGTTATTCTAACGACGCAGGTCGCCATTTAGTGGACGCGCGCACGTTAAACAGTCGCGCAAGCGCCGTACGGGCGGCCAACCGTGGCTTGGCGTAACTGAGCGGAACCACGTGTGCAGCGCATAGAATCCATCCCAACACCCCATTTAGTGGACACACCATTCGCGCCGATGTTCCCCATGAGCAAGTGCCGTGATTGATTTCGACGCCGGACTCAGGCACCTGCTCCACTGCTCGCGCTTTGCCGAGCGGGTGCTGCGTCGCTCGCCAGCGCTTGAAGCGTGGCTTCAGGCCACCGCCGCTACGTCAGCCACGTCGTTGGTCGCGCGGTTCGAGGCAGAGCCGACCAGACCCGAACAAGGACAGGCGATGGATGTCACTGCGTTCGACCGCCAGTTGCGCAAGCAGCGCGAATCGTTGATGTTGCTCATCATCTACCGCGACCTCAACGGCCTTGCCTCACTCAATGAGGTCATGCGCGCCATCTCGGCCTTCGCCGACTACGCGGTAAACGCCGCGCGCGCGGTACACCACGCGGCGCTGTGCGCCGAGTGGGGGATTGACGCCACCGCACCAGCCGCCGCCGCGCAGAGCGACTTCATCGTAGTCGGCATGGGCAAGCTCGGCGCCCACGAGCTCAATGTCTCTTCCGACATCGATCTCATCTTTGTATACCCCCACGATGGCGACGCCACTGCCGCCCGTAGCTGGCATGAATTTCACGCAGCACTCGGCAAACGCATCATTCGCAGCATCGACCAACTCGACGCCGACGGCTTTGTATTTCGGGTCGACATGCGGCTGCGCCCTTTC
Organism: Nitrosomonadaceae bacterium; assembly: GCA_021300055.1. Lineage (GTDB taxonomy): Bacteria > Pseudomonadota > Gammaproteobacteria > Burkholderiales > Usitatibacteraceae > UKL13-2. The sequence goes on from JAJTHU010000324.1 coordinate 925, forward strand.
GGCGCCAGTGGCCCCTTAGTGGTGAGCCTCGCAGGCTTAGCCGATTACTTCATTGGGCAAGCGCGGCCGTGGGAACGCTACGCGTGGCTGAAGGCGCGCGCCATTTGCGGCCAAGCTGCGCACGTTGAGGCACTCGATGCGCTCGTGCAGCCATTCGTCTATCGCCGTTATCACGACTTCGCGGCGATCGATGAAATGCGCAGCCTGCACGCACAGATTCGCGAAGAGGCCATGCGCCGTGGCAAGCAGACCGATATCAAGGTAGGCGCCGGCGGCATCCGCGAAGTGGAATTCATCGCGCAGCTCCCGCAACTCATTCGCGGCGGTCGTGAGGTGGCGCTCCGCACCCGCAGCACGGTCACCGCATTGGCAGAGCTTGCGCGAAGCGGTTTGCACACGCCAGCACAGCACCAACAATCGCTTGCGGCTTACATGTTCTTACGCAACCTCGAACATCGCTTGCAGTACCTCGACGACCAGCAAACCCAAGCGCTACCGCAGGACGCCGACCCGCAGCAACGCATCGCTGCCGCGATGGGTTTTCCCGACTGGGCCGCGTTGATTAAAGCGCTCGACGCGCACCGGCAAGTCGTGTCGACGATGTTTGATGCCGCTTTCGGGCTTGACCTTTCCGGCACCGGTATGACGGATGGCAATGGACAAACTCGCCTATCCACGGGCATTCCCAGCCAAAATGCCGTGGAAACGCCCGTCAATGCTGGGGTTTTGGTTGCTGATGCGAGCTCTCCCGCTGCACCTGACGCCGCCGCCAGGCTCCGCGCCGATCTCTACCAGCAGAGCGCGCGGCGGCAGAGCCTCTCCGGAAAACTGCGCGCACGTCTCGACCGCCTCTACGAGCGCGTATTGAGCATGAACACCTCTGCGACGACAGCGATCAGACTGTTTGATGTGCTCGATGCCATCGATAAACGCGAGACCTATCTGGCGTTGCTCGATGAATATCCGCGCGCGCTCGACCGCCTCAGCGTGATTGTCACCGCTAGCGCGTGGGCCGCCGATCTGATTCGTCGCCACCCGATCTTGCTCGAAACGCTCACGCGCCCCGCTGCGACTGACCGCATCGACTGGGCGCTCGAGCGCCAGCAGATTGAAGCTGAGTGCGATGCCGTGGGCAATGATGTCGAACGCCAGTACGACATCCTGCGACATGCCCGCCAGCGCATCATGTTGCGGCTGTTCGTCGATGACATCGAGGGACGCAGCAGTTTGATGGCGCTATCCGACCATCTTTCCGCACTCGCCGATATGCTGCTCGACATCACGGTACAGCGCGCTTGGCACGCACTGGTGCGCGCCTCGACTAACCTGTCTGCCGTCTCGATGGCCGCTCCAAAGGGCTTTGCCGTGATCGGCTACGGCAAGCTCGGCTCCAAGGAGTTGGGCTACCAGTCCGATCTCGATTTGGTGTTCTTGTACGACGCCGCGTCTCCGATTGGCCGCGAATCGCCGGAGCTCTTCGCGCGCTTGACGCAACGTGTAAACAGTTGGCTCAACACCATGACCCCGGGTGGGGTGCTATACGAAACCGACTTGCGCTTGCGACCCGATGGCGCCGCAGGTCTCTTAGTGTCGAGCATGGATGCGTTCGCGGATTACCAAAGCCGACGCGCCTGGACTTGGGAACACCAAGCGCTGACGCGTGCACGCTGGTGCGCGGGGGACGCGGCGCTGGCAGCGCCGTTCGAAGCCATTCGTCGCGACATCTTGTCCCGCAAGCGCGACCTCGTCGCACTGCGTGAAGAGATCGTAACCATGCGCGATCGTATGCGCGCGGAGAAAAAAGATCGCGTCGGTGAAGATGCCGCACTCGACCTCAAAAACACGGTGGGCGGCGTGGTGGATGTGGAGTTCATCGTGCAGTACCTCATCCTCGCCTACAGCCACGAGCATCCGGAGTTCATTGGCAACCTCGGCAACTTCGCGCTCATCAACCGCGCGGCGGCGCTGGGCATCCTCGAAGAGGAACAGGCCGCACAGCTTGGCAAAGCCTATCTCGCTTACCGCGCACGCTTGCATCAAGCGCAGCTCAACAACGAGCGCAAGGCGTGGATCGGCGTCGATGAACTCAGTGCGGAACGCCGTAGCGTGGCGCAGGTGTGGCGCGCGTTGTTTGGCAACAATGCGTCGCGCAGCGCTAGCGAATAAGACTAGTTTGGCGCGCCCATGGCCTTGGCGCGCGCGGCTTGTGCCTCAGCCTCGGCCAACAGGTGCTGCGGCTCGCGGTTGAGCCAGCCGTGCAGGTGCTCAAGCGCGATATCGCGCAACGCCTCGACGAATGGCAGCGTATCGTTCGCAACAGGTAGGTAATTGAACGTTTTACCGCCTGCGTGCAGGAAGGTTTCACGCGCTTCCATGGCGATTTCTTCGAGCGTCTCCAAACAATCTGCCGCAAAGCCCGGGCAAATCACATCCACGCGTTGTACGCCGTTCGTGCCCATTTGTTCGAGCGTTTGGTCGGTGTACGGCTGCAACCATTCCGCCTTGCCAAAGCGTGATTGAAACGTCACCACATAGTTGTCGGCAGACAAACCGAGTCGCTCAGCGATAAGGCGCGCGGTCTTGTGGCACTGACAGTGATAAGGGTCGCCACGATCGAGGTGAAATTTAGGTACACCGTGAAATGTCATCAGCAACTTGTCGGTGGCGAAGTTGGGGCGACCGATGCGCGTCCAGTGCGCTTCCAGATTGCGCGCCAGCGCGTCGATGTACGCAGGATGGTCGTGGAACGAACGCACAAATCGAATACCGGGCACGTCGCGCTTGCCGCTCAATACCCGGCTTAGTTCATCGAAGGTCGAGGCCGTGGTGCTCGCCGCGTACTGTGGATAAAGAGGCAACACCAAGATATCGTTGCAGCGTTCGCGCTTGAGTTGATCGATTGCCGATTCGATTGATGGATTGCCGTAGCGCATGGCGGGCACGACCACCAGTGGCGTGCGAGTACGCTCTCCCAAGTAACCACGCAGCATCTGCGCTTGGCGCTCAGTGTAGACCCGCAGCGGCGAGCCTTCGGCCATCCAGATGGTCTGGTACTTCGCGGCTGTTTTTTTCGGTCTGACGTTGAGGATGATCAGATTGAGGATCAGCCACCAAAGCAGACGCGGAATCTCGACAATGCGTGGATCAGACAAAAACTGCTTGAGATAGGGTCTGACAGCTGCTGCCGTCGGCGCATCTGGCGTACCCAAATTGACAACCAGCACGCCGACCTTGGGTGGCGTACCGTGTCGGTAGGCGGGTTCAGGAGAGAAAGACATTAAGGCTTTTTTTGCGGCTGCGCTACTGTTGACTGAGCGCACTCGACAAGAGCTTCGCGGTGACATCAACGATTGGGATCACGCGCTCATAAGCCATGCGCGTCGGCCCGATCACTCCCACGGTGCCAACAATTTGTCCGTCGACCTCGTATGGGGCCGTCACCAACGAAAACTCATCGAGGGGCACCGTTTCCGATTCGCCACCAATAAAGATTTTCACGCCATCCGCACGTTGCGACACATCGAGCAGCTCGTAAAGCTGCGACTTGGCCTCGAAGAGGTTAAACAAGCGCTTGAGCGAGCCCATGTTCGACGAGATATCCTCAACATCGAGCAGATTGCGTTCACCCGACACCACCACACCGGAATCGTTACGTTGGTCGCGCGATTCAACCACCGCGGCCATCAGCGACGAGATATCGCGATGCAACTGTGCCAACTCCGTCTTAACGCGCTCACGCAGCAGGTCGAAATCCACGCCGGCGTAGTGCGCATTGATGTAGTTGGCGGCTTCAACCAGTTGCGAGGGGGAGATTGGCTTCTCGGTCACAAAAATGCGGTTTTGCACATCACCATCCGTCGCCACGATGATGAGCAGCACACGCCGCTCGGAGAGCGGCATAAATTCGACGTGCTTGAGACCAACACCTGCGCGACGCGGCGTCATGACCACCCCTGCAAAGTGGGTGAGCTCGGACAGCATCTGGGAAGCGGCCGTGACTACCTGGCGCGGGTCATCGGGGCGGATCTGCTCGCGCAGCGCGTGCTGCTCCATGTGTTCAAGCGGCTGAATGGTGAGCAGGGTATCGACGAAAAACCGATAGCCTTTGGGCGTCGGGATACGCCCGGCCGAGGTGTGCGGGCTGGCGATATAGCCCATCTCCTCGAGATCAGCCATGACATTGCGGATCGACGCCGCCGAGAGCTCCATGCCGGAAAACTTCGACAGCGTGCGCGAGCCAATCGGCTGGCCGTCGGCGATATAACGTTCCACCAGAAACTTCAGTAGGGTTTGCGCACGTTCGTTGATCATATGGTGATTCTATCGGGGTGGCGGCTCGCTGGATTTACTTTTTCTCAAAGTTCTCCAACCTGCGAATACCAACATCGAGGGTTAACCCACCCTAATGAGACGCTTTCGCGCGGCAGAGGTTCTGGCTAGCGCCGCGGCGCCGGCCGCTTCTACCCCAACCGAGCCCGCTTGCAAAACCCCGAATTCATCTCGACGCGCAAACGGAGGCTCTCGGCGCGAGGTCGGTATGTTTTAATCTTTGCATGACTCAGCCATTCAAGACAATTGCAGTCGTCGGCAAGCCAGACGGGGTTGGCGTTCCGGGCCCACTCGCCCTGCTGCATCAATTTTTGAGCCGACGCGGTGTTGCAGTCGTTATGGACGAGCGCACCGCTGCGCTCGCACCTACCTCCCCCGCCCGCGTGTTGCCCCTCGAGTCGCTGTTTGCTGAAGCCGATTTGGCGATTGCACTCGGCGGTGACGGTACGCTACTCGGGATTTCACGCGTAGTCGCCGATCACCATGTCCCGCTGGTCGGCATTAACCTCGGCACCCTTGGTTTTTTGACGGATATCCCAGCCGAATCCATGGTGTCGATGTTGGGCGCCATGCTCGACGGCGCGTTCGAACCTGAATCGCGCCTGCTTCTTGACGGCGAGATTTGGCGCAACGACCAACTCATTTTTTCGGCCGTGGCCCTCAACGATGTCGTGGTCTCGCGCGGTGCGATGGGCTCGATGATCGAGTTTGCTGTCGAGGTGAACGGCGAGTTCGTGTATTCACTCCGCGCTGACGGCTTGATCGTTTGTACGCCGACCGGTTCGACCGCCTATGCCCTGTCGAGCGGCGGGCCGATCTTGCACCCGAACCTGCCTGCCATTGGGCTTGTACCCATCTCCCCGCATACGCTCTCAAACCGCCCGGTCGCGATTCCGGATTCCTCTGAGGTACGCATCAAACTGCTGCGCGGACACAACGCCCGCGTCAACTTTGATGTGCAGTCCTACTTTGATCCCGAGACGGATGACGTGGTCGTGGTTCGCGGACACCGCAATCGCCTAAAGCTCCTTCACCCCGTTGGGCACTCTTACTTCGCGATGCTGCGCAGCAAGCTACACTGGGCCGAGCGTGCCTCGTAACCAACGCCGCCACCTGCGCCAACTGTCCCTACCGCATCGGACCCTACACATCAGACCGCAATGCTCCGCTCCCTGACCATCCGCGACTTTGTCATCGTCGATTCACTGGAGCTCGACTTCGAAGCAGGATTCACTGCGCTCACCGGGGAAACGGGCGCGGGTAAGTCCATCCTGATTGACGCCCTTTCGTTGGCACTCGGTGCACGCGCCGATGGCAACCCGGTGCGGGTGGGCCAATCGCGCGCTGAGATCGCCGCCGAGTTTGACTTGAGCGCGCAAGCCAATGCCCGTGCTTGGCTCGCCAGCAATGAACTCGCGGATGACGACCCCAATACGGTCATCTTTCGCCGCGTCATCGACGCGGGTGGCCGCTCAAAATCCTTTATCAACGGCACTTCGGTCACGCTCTCGCAAATGCGCGACCTCGGTGAGCGGCTTGTCGATATCCACGGTCAACACGAGCATCAGTCGCTACTCAAGCGCGACGCGCAGTTGGCGTTATTGGACGACTTCGCTGACAACCAGTCAGTACTCGCCGCCACTGCTGATGCTTACCGGCAATGGTCACAACTGGCTGCGATCCGCGCGGCACGAGAAGAAAACGAAGCTGCCATCGCGCGCGAGTTTGAAGACTTAAGCTGGCAAATCGCTGAACTTGAAAAGCTCAACTTCAGCACGTCACGTTGGCATGACCTCCAAGCTGAACAGAAGCGCCTCGCCAACGCGGCGGGCCTGATCGCCACCACCGAGAAAGCAGTGACCCTGCTCGCGGACGCCGACACACCGCTACTCACCTCTGTGGAAGATATCGCGAGCGAGTTACGCGGTGCCGCTGAAACCGATCCTGCCCTTAAAGAGGCACTCACGCTTATCGAATCCGCTAGCGTTGAGCTAAGTGAGGCGGTGTCCGGATTGCGCCATTATTTGCGTCGCCTCGATGTTGATCCCGCACGACTCGCGGAGTGTGACCGCGAGATCTCCGATGTGCTCGAACTCGCGCGCAAGTTTCGCGTCGAGCCACTGCGTTTGCCTGAGTACCTGCAACAGAAACGTGATCGCCTCGCCTCTCTCGGTGGCGGGCAGTCGCTCGACGACCTGCGCGCTAAAGAAGCAGCCGCCGAAGCCGCATATCGCACAGTCGCGCAGAAGCTCACCAAATCGCGCAGCCAAGCAGCGAAGAAATTCTCAGCCGAGGTCACACAATCGCTGCAACAACTCGCCATGCCCGGCGGACGCTTTGCCGTCGAGTTCACCCCGCGCGATGCGAGCGAACGTGGATTGGAAAGCTGCGAGTTTTTGGTGGCAGCGCACGAAGGCCAACAGCTTGGCGCCCTCGCCAAGATTGCATCAGGCGGAGAGCTATCGCGCGTATCGCTCGCGATTCAGATGATGGCGTCGAGCAAAGGCGGTGTGCCCACCATGATCTTCGACGAAGTCGATGCCGGTATCGGTGGTCGTGTCGCTGAGGTCGTCGGCCGGTTGCTGCGCTCGTTGGGCGCTGCGTCCGCGCACCAAGTGTTGGCGGTTACCCATCTGCCGCAAGTTGCGGCATGCGCGCATCATCAACTACAAGTTGCCAAAGGCGCACGCGAAGGCGTCGTCACCACCACCATTTCACCGCTGGACGGCAAAGCCCGTATCGAAGAAATTGCGCGGATGTTGGGTGGTATCACCATCACCGCGGCGACGAGGAAGGCTGCGGAAGAGATGTTGGTGAATTCGGCGAAGGCTTAGCGGCGGTCGTCGTGCCTGCGATGGCGGGAATCAAAGTTACGTCGCAAAAGGCAATCTTCAACTCAGTGTGAGTTGCAGAGCCGGGGGCTGCCCGGCAGCAGGTTACTTTTCTTGCTTCGCCAAGAAAGGTAACCAAAAGAAGGCGACCCCGGCTGCGCCAGTGCTTCGCACTTCGCTGAGCAGCGCAACGAGCGTCGGGGCTTTTCGCTGCGAGTGTCCGAGGGCGAGCAGCTAGCCCGTTCGGTCAATCCATCAACTGCGAGCCCGAGTTTTCGCAGCGGCCGCCGCGATTGAGCAGCGCAAGGGACCCGCG
>JAJTHU010000204.1 GCA_021300055.1 Nitrosomonadaceae bacterium
ATTCGCTATCGCAACTAGCGCTGATCGGGCTGGGTATCGCCTCGATTTGGCTGGTGCATGTGGTGGTCGGTCACCACTGATCCTGTGTCGGTCGTCTCAGGAACGGCCGCCCCAGGTTGGACGGTCGCGGTGTCCGCATGCTCTTCTGCGCTCTTTGCTGCAGCCGCTTCGGCAAGCTGGCGGGTACGTCGCCGTGACGGGCCGCCAAATAGCCACAGCACGAGTGCTAACGGTAACAACCCGTAAAACAAGAACGTCAATATCCCCCCAACCACGCTTGGTTCGGTGATGGCCATCATGAGGGTGACGTAAAGCCACGCGATTGCGACGATATACATAAGTCACGGATTGTCGCATTTTGTGAGTAGTGCCAGAATGATCAAAGATGGTCTCTCCAACGACCATCCCGCGCGCAATCGATAAATGAGACGAGGGGTCCCGCCATGGCATCCAATAACCCGTTCGATTTAGGAAAAATTCAGGAAGCGCTGCAGGAATCCAGCGCGCGCTGGATGCATCTGATGACGGCGCAAGCAAGTCCGGATGCGGCGAACGACTTGATCAAACAATGGGCGCACGTGATGAGCCAAGCCGGTGTAGCAGGCGATAGTGCCGCGGGCGAGCCTAGCCTGAGCGCGCAAGACAAGCGCTTTAGCAGCCAAGAGTGGCAATCACAACCGGCATACCGCATGCTTGCCGACGCTTATCTTGCGACTTCCAAGCAACTGTTGGAAAACCTGCAACGCGCGCCGCTAAACGACAAGGATCGCAAGCGCGCGCAGTTTTTCATGAAACAGTATCTTGACGCACTGGCGCCGAGTAATTTCCTGGCAACTAATCCTGAAGCCATCAAGCTGGCGATGGAAACCCAAGGTCAGTCGCTCAAGGAAGGGCTTGAAAATTTGCATCAAGACGTCGTCAAAGGCCATGTGTCAATTACCGACGAGTCAGCATTTGAGGTCGGCACGAACATCGCGGTTTCACCTGGCGCGGTTGTGTTCGAGAACGAAATCTTTCAGTTACTGCAGTATTCACCGACGACGAGTGAAGTTTTCTTGCGGCCGATTTTGTTCGTGCCGCCTTGCATCAACAAGTTTTACATCCTCGACCTCACGCCAGAAAACTCGCTTATTCGTTATCTCGTCAGCCAAGGGCACACGGTCTTCGTGATGTCGTGGCGCAATGTCGGGCCTTCACTAGGCCAGCTCACGTGGGATGACTACATTGCTAATGGTGTGGTGAAAGCGATCGACACCGTTCGTCTCATCACGAACGTTGAGCGCATCAATACGCTGGGCTTTTGCGTCGGAGGCACGCTGCTCGCTTGCGCGTTGGCGATGCTGCGGCGCATGGGGCATGATGTGGTGGAAAGCACGACCTTCCTCACCACCTTCGTTGACTTTACGGATGTTGGCGACATCGACGCCTACATCAATGAAAACTTCATCGCACGCCGCGAGCAAGAAGTCGGCAGCGGCGGCATCGTCAACGGCGCGGATCTCGCGTTTGCCTTCTCAAGCCTGCGTGCCAACGACTTAGTGTGGAGCTATGTGGTTTCCAACTACCTGAAGGGCAAAAAGCCGCCAGCGTTTGACCTCCTGTACTGGAATGCCGATAGCACCAATCTGCCCGGCCCTTGGTACTGCTGGTATGTGCGCAACACCTATGTCGAAAACAATTTAGTCAAGCCAGACCGCGTCAAGGTGTGCGACGTGCCGATCGATATGTCCTATGTCGATATGCCCGCGTTTGTGTTTGCCGCGCGCGAGGATCATATCGTGCCATGGCGCAGCGCATACGCCAGCGCGAGTTTGTTCAGTGGCGATACGGAGTTCACCCTCGGTGCATCGGGGCACATCGCTGGTGTGATTAACCCAGCCTCCAAGAATAAACGCAGCTTCTGGTCGGGCCGCTCGACTGGCGTCTTGGACCTCTCTGCAGACCAGTGGCTGGGGCAGGCACACGAGCAACCCGGGAGTTGGTGGACTCGTTGGAGCGAATGGCTGACGCAGTTTGGCGGACGCATGATTCCTGCGAGAACCACCCTCGGCAACGCGGCTTTCACGCCGACTGAGCCCGCGCCCGGACGGTATGTCCGGGAAAAGACGGCCTGATTTGATGCAGCGCAACCCTACGCGGCTCCAACTCAAAATAAACTCATTGCAGTTCCCGGCGTAGGTGCAAGACTGCGCCCCAAAAGACAAACTTCGAGGAGAGTATCGATGGCGGCACAACGCATAGCACTGGTCACCGGCGGCATGGGCGGACTCGGCGAGGCAATCTGCATGAAGCTCGCGCGCATGGGCATCAAGGTGGTCGTTACTTATTCGCCCTCGAATACCAAGGCCCCCGCTTGGCTAAAGGACATGGCATCTCGCGACTATCACTTCCACGCCTATCCTGTTGATGTCTCGGATTTCGATTCATGTGTCGCTGCGACGGAAAAGATCCAGAAGGAAGTCGGCCCGATCGACATCCTCATTAACAACGCCGGTATCACACGCGACATGACCTTCAAGAAGATGACCAAGGTCGACTGGGATGCCGTCATCGGCACCAACTTGGATAGCGTGTTCAATATGACCAAGCCTGTCGCAGACGGCATGGTGGAGCGCGGTTGGGGGCGCATCATCAACGTTTCGTCCGTCAATGGACAGAAGGGCGCTTTTGGGCAGACGAACTACTCAGCCGCAAAAGCCGGAATGCACGGCTTTACGAAAGCGCTGGCCTTGGAAGTCGCCAAAAAAGGCGTGACCGTCAACACGATCTCGCCGGGGTACATCGGTACGGCAATGGTTACGGCGATTCCAGAGGACGTGCTCAACAGCAAGATCATCCCGCAAATTCCCATGGGACGTTTGGGCAAGCCGGATGAAGTCGCCGGGCTCTGCGCCTATCTCGCCTCAGACGAAGCGGCGTTTATCACCGGCGCCAATATCGCCATTAACGGCGGTCAGCACATGCAGTAATGCCGCCGCGGCGTGCTACTGGTACATGTGCACGCCACCGTTCACCGAAAGGTTGGTGCCGGTCACGTAGCTCGATGCGTCGCTCGCCAAAAAGCTAATGGCGTTGGCGATATCTTCGGGGGTACCCATGCGCTCGGTGGGAATGCTCGCCACAATGCCTGCGCGAACCGCGTCGGGAATCGCTTTGGTCATCGCCGTGTCAATGAAGCCGGGCGAGATCGCGTTCACTGTGACACCTTTCTTTGCGACCTCGAGCGCCAACGACTTGGTAAAGCCGAGAATGCCCGCCTTGGCGGCGGCGTAGGTGGTCTGCCCGAACGAGCCCTTTACGCCGTTCACGCTCGATATGTTGATGATGCGCCCCCAGTTGGCGGCGATCATGCCCTCGATGACATGTTTAGTCATGTTGAACGCGCTGTCGAGGTTGGTCGACATCACCGCGCGCCATTGCTCGATGGTCATCTTGCGAATACTCGCGTCGCGCGTAATGCCCGCACAGTTCACCAAAACTGAAACCGGACCGTACTGCGCCTCGATCGCCTTGGCCATTTCACCCGCCGCATCGTAATCGCTGACGTCGGCGTGCATCGCCACCGCATCAGAGGCGGTGATCCCCGCAGCCGTCATTGC
>JAJTHU010000235.1 GCA_021300055.1 Nitrosomonadaceae bacterium
GATGATGGCGCCCAGCTGCAAGCCGGTGATCGTAATCACGGGCACGAGGGTGTTCTTGAGCGCATGGCCAAAGTGCACCGCGTTGTTGGTGAGCCCGCGTGCACGTGCGAACTTGATGTAGTCCGTGCGCAGCACTTCGAGCATCTCGGCGCGCACCAAACGCATGATCAGCGTTATCGGATAAAAGCCCAGCGTGATCGCGGGCAGGATGATGGCCTTGATGCCTTCAGTCGTCAGAAAGCCAGTCGACCAGAAACCGAGCTGCGTGACCTCACCTCGACCAAACGACGGCAGCCAACCGAGCCACACGGCGAAAGTCAGGATGAGGAAGATACCGATCAAGAAGTTCGGCAGCGACACGCCGACCAACGAGCCTGTGAGCAATACCTTTGACGTCCACTTGTCGCGCTTCAGTGCGGTGTAAACGCCCAGCGGAATACCAACGAGCAAACCAAACACCGCGGCGGTCAGCGCCAACTCAAGCGTTGCCGGCAGGCGCTCCGCGAGAAGATCGGAAACCGGGCGTCCAAGGCGCAATGAAATGCCGAAGTTGCCTTGCACCGCGTTACCGATAAACGTCCCGAACTGCACATAAAACGGCTGATCGAGGCCGAGCGACTTGCGCACCTCCTCGCGGTCTTGTTGTGTCGCCTCGGGCGGCAGCATGAGCGAGACGGGATCGCCCACGAAGTTAAACAGCGAGAAGGCAATGAAGCCAACCGCCAGCATGACGAGCACGCTTTGCAGCAGCCGTCGGATGATGAATGCAAGCATTTAGAAAGTCCTGCGGTTACTGAATCTTGAATCGGAAGAAATAAGGTGTGCCGTTGGGCGGGAAAACAGCGGTCACATTCGAACGCATTGCCCACGGAATGATTTGTCGGTGCAGCGTAACGACGGGTAGCTCGCGGTTGACGAGCAGCAACGCCTCGCGAATGATGGCGTCGCGCTTCTTCATATCCGTCTCCACCTTGAACTGGTCGATGAGCCGGTCCAAATCTTTATTCGAATAGCGGCTGTAGTTGTTGTCACCCGCCGACGCGCCTGCACCGGAGCCGCCTGCATGTGTGTAAAGCAGGCTTTGCAGGGTGTAGAGCGAATCCGAGGTGGGTGAGGTCCAGCTCAGCAAATAGAAGCTGGTGTCAGCGCGCTGCAGCTTGGGGAAGAAATTCGAAACCGGCATGATGTTCGCGGTCACGCGGATGCCCACTTGGTTCAGCATCGCTGTCACGGCGGGGCAGATATCGGATGCGGGAGCGTTGTTGCCGCAGTCGAGCGTGACGCCGAAGCCATTCGGATAGCCTGCCTCTTTGAGCAACTGGCGCGCGCGTGCCTGATCGAACTTAAGGCGCTTGTCGGCGTCGGCCGAATAGCCTTGGTCGAACTTGGTCATGATGGTGCCGGTGGGCACCGACAATCCACGCATCGATTTGAGCTTGATCGCTTCAACGTCGATTGCATGTGCGACCGCTTGGCGTACGCGGATGTCTTTCCAAGGGTTCTTGCCCTTTACATCGGAGTAGAGCAATTCGTCGCGCGAGGTGTCGAACGCGAGGTATTGCACACGCGCCTCTTGGCCCTCAACGACTTTGATGTTGCTGTTGGATTTCAGGCGCGGAATGTCCTGGGTCGGCGGGTCGTTGACGAACTGCACTTCACCCGAGACCAGTGCGGCGAGGCGCGTCGGACGGGAGTTAATTGGCAGCAATTCGACGCGCGACACGTTGCCGCGCTCTGACGAGTTACGGTTCCACCAGTTTTTGTTTTCAACAATGACCGTGCGCACGTCTGGCTGGCGCTCCAGCAACATGAAGGGGCCAGTGCCGTTGGCGTTGCGCGAGGAGAAGGTCTCTTCTTTGTCGCGGTAGTTCTGTGGGATGGTCGCTTTGTTCTTCTCAGCCCAGGTCTTGCTCATGATGCGGAAAAACACCAAGTGGTTGAGCAGCACGGCGTTAGGTTCGCGCATGATGAAGTCGACCGTGAAGTCGTCAACCTTGCGTGCGCGCTCCACGCCTTGTACAGAGACCTTGAGCTGCGAGAACTGATGCAATGCGCGTTCGACGGAGAACACGACGTCGTCTGCCGTGAACGGAGAGCCGTCATGGAACTTGACGTTGGTGCGCAGCTTGAAGCGCCAGGTCCTTGCGTCCGGCTGCGTCCACGAGGTGGCGAGCCACGGCACGATCTTCCAATCCTTGTCGCGGAACACCAAGCCCTCGTAAATGTTGGAGAGCAAGCGATTGGTCACCGCCAAGTTGGCCGAGTGCGGGTCGAGGGTCTGCGGCTCATCCTGCGTGGCATAGCGAAGCGTTTTGGCGTCGAGCGGGGTCGCGCTCGCCAGCAGCAAGAGCGAGGATATTCCGGCAAAAACAAGGGCTTGCAGCTTCATGCTGGCAGGTCTCGGTTGGGGTGGGGGCAGCTGGGGCTTCGAGGAGGCGAACCGCGAAGTATTTGCCCCATTCGCCGGGTGCGCGGCGACCGCTAAAAAAACGCCCGCTTGGTGGGTTGCCGAAGCGGGCGCTGCATTATAGGGCTTGGAGGGGTTTCATGCTGCCGAGTTCCCCCTGGGATGTGGGGTTTTGCAGCTAAGCGAGGGGTCTGGACAAGCCCCAAGAATGTCGTCCCGGCCCCGCATCCAAGTGCGGGACAAGCTCCGGCCGGGACGACAGCCTATTTCTTGGCGGAGGCTGCCCTCAGAGAGGCGCAGAAGAGGGCAGCGCCCCCACGCACCGCGCCACCAAGCGTGCCGCGAGCTTGGCGGTGCGGTCGTCTTGGTCGAAGCGTGGGCACAGCTCGGCGACTTCCGCGACGCGCAGCTTTCCAGAGGCAGCAATGCGGTCGATCAGCCACTCGGCCATGGCGACGTCGATGCCACGAGCAGCGGGGGCGGATACCCCCGGTGCGACGCTGGCCGGAAAGGCGTCCAAACATACGGTGAGGTAAACCGCGTCGCGGGCGGCCAGCCAAGCGTCGACGTCAGCCGCGATGGCGTCTCGCCGATGCATGGCGAAGTCCTCGTCGAGCAACCAGCGGCTGCCAGTGGCGCGGGCGGTGTCGAAAAGCGCAGCCGTGTTGGACAGCGCCGAGATGCCCACGGCGAAGTAGTGGAAGGGCAGCTTTGCAGCTTGGCTTGCCGCTGCAATCTGCGCGAACGGCGTGCCGGAGTGCGCCTGCGTGCTGCGGCGTAAGTCGAAGTGCGCGTCGACATTGAGGATGCCAAGGTTTTGTGTGCGCTCGGCGGCGGCAATGCCCTGCCAGGTGCCCCACGCCACTTCATGGCCGCCACCGAGCACGAGCGGGGTGCGGCCACGCCGCATGACATCCGCCACCCGATCGGCGAGTTGCGATTGCGCCCCCTCCAGCGCGCTGCCCTCACAGCGCACATCGCCCGCGTCGAAAACGCTTTGCTCGCCGTGCCACGCCAAGTTGGCGAGCGCGCGCCGAATTGCGTCGGGGCCTTCTGCTGCGTCCGTCCGCCCGCCGTTGCGTCGCACGCCTTCGTCGCTACAAAAACCGATGAGCGCAAAACCTTCTCCCGTGCCGCCATCATCGGCGCGGACATGCTGGTGCCAGCGCGTTGCGCGCGCGCCCTCAGCGGGGGTGTCGTCGCGGCCTGTCCAAACAAATGTCGTCGAGGCGGTCATTGGGTATCGATCGCCTTTTGCAGGTCAAACAGCTTCTCGACGACACCGTTGTGCACACTCATCACCAGCGGCGCGAATCCAAGTTGCTGAACAAGTAAGGCAGGCGAATCGATCGCCCAAACGGCCAAGTCCGCACGCTTGCCGACTTCGATCACGCCGCGGTCGGGCATGCCGAGCGCCTTGGCCGCGTGCGTGGTCACGCCGCGCAGCACTTCAACTGGTGTGAGTCCAAACAACACGCATGCCATGTTCATTGCTGTACGTAGTGATGTGATGGGCGAGGTGCCGGGGTTGCAATCGGTTGCGACCGCCATCGGGACGCCAGCACGCCGCAGCGCGGCGATCGGTGGGAGCTGCTTCTCATTGAGAAAGTAATAAGCACCCGGAAGCATCACAGCGACGGTGCCCGCTGCCGCCATGGCACGCACACCAGCGTCACTGAGGTATTCCAAGTGGTCGGCGGATAGTGCCGAGAATCCAGCAGCCAACTCCGCGCCACCCATGTACGAGAGCTGCTCAGCGTGCAACTTCACGGGCAATCCAAGTTGGCGCGCCGCCTCGAACACGCGCCGGGTTTGTGCGAGCGTGAAGCCGATGTGTTCGCAATAGGCGTCAACGGCATCGACTAGGCCCTCAGCGTGGAGGGCGGGCAACATTTCGTGCACCAGCATGCCGATGTAATCGTCTGCGCGGTTTGTGTATGCGGGCGGCACCGCATGCGCACCGAGGAACGTGGTGGTGACGGAAACCCGCGCGTATGATGCCAGCGAGCGCGCCACGCGCAGCATCTTGGCCTCGGTTGCGGTGTCTAGCCCGTAGCCGGACTTAATCTCGATGGTCGTCACGCCATCGAGCACCATCGCGCTGGCGCGTACGATGCTCTGCGCGAACAGCTCGACTTCGCGTGCCGCTCTTGTTGCCGCCACTGTGGACCTGATGCCGCCGCC
>JAJTHU010000258.1 GCA_021300055.1 Nitrosomonadaceae bacterium
TATGAACTCGTCTGCCCCTAGCATGCCATGCGTCGGATGATTCCAGCGGATCAGCGCCTCCACTCCTGACATTCGCCGATTGCGAATATTGATCTTTGGCTGGTACAACAGCGAGAACTGGCCTTGCGCGATTGCCCTTGGGAGATCCCTTTCGATTTCGAGTCGCTTTCGAGTCGCGCGCCCCATCGGCGCAGAGTAATGAACCTCTCTTGACTTGCCAAGAGTTTTTGCCTCTTGCAGCGCGATTTCGGCACATGCCAACAGGGCGCTTGCTCCTGTTGCGTCTTCTGGGAAAGTAGCGACTCCCACGCTCGCGCTCATGATGATTTCATGCCCTGCGATAGCAAACGGCCTCTTGGTTGCCGTCCGCAACTCCGCACATAGCTTAGATATCTTTCTGTCGCCATTTGGGTTGTCGCTTACGATCAGGAACTCATCGGCCGACACCCGAAATAGCTGCCGTCCCTCTTGAAGTACCATTCGCAGGCGCAGACTGTATGCTCTTATAGCCTTGTCTCCGACCTCCGGCCCAAGTGACTCGTTGATCTTGCGGAATTCGTCCAAATCGACTTGGAGGACTGCGAACTTGTGGTGTGTACGTCCGCAGAGCTCTCTCAAGTGGGACAACGCCGACGCACGATTTGGTAAGCCCGTCAACGGGTCTATGGTTGCGAGCCTAGTAACTTGTTCAACCGACTCACTCAACTTGGCATTCAAGTCAGCTAGGCTCTTTTTGGAGCTGGTTATTCGATAGCTGATCAGCGCAAGCCCGGGCACAATAAGCGCGAACCACGCCCACCTATACCATTCAAGTTCGACGTTTGACCTTACCCCCTCAATCTCGAAGTAGATGTTTACCGCTGCACTGTACCCCGCGATCAATATGAGCGTGGTTAGCACAAGCTCTCTCGGGGTCAGCTTAAGGCTCGCGTAAACGAGTGCCATTACGCACCAGGTGACCAGTAGCAACCTCTCTTGGACCAAGAAGACACCGCAAGCCAGTATTGCAACCACCATTAAGCATAGCTGCAGCTTGAAGAACTTGATTTCGCTTTCGCCTATCGAATGCTTAATCAACAGCGGGGCCACCCCAATCACGAAGGCAGCGGCCATGACCGATACACAGTAGTACCAGCTTGTTTCGGTGAGTAGGTTTAACTCAACACCAATACGCAGCAGCACAGCCGCAAACAAGTAGCCCGCGCCGACCAAAAGGCAGGACCTTATGTTCGAACCCCTCTCCCCGCTACTCCAGTGGAATGCGCCAAACGTGTCTGCTAGGTGTACTCGGCCACTCTTTCCTCGCAACGTCTCCTCCCTTAGTCACGTTGTATCTAGTTCGCAGCGGTGGCTGACCGCCGTCGCGCTAAGCAGGCTTGAAACAGTGCCCCCGAAAAGGCGCGCGCTACAGACACAGTGATATGTTTTGCCGTTTTTTTCTGGTCTTTGTTAAACTTTGTAAATAATACTGAATACTGATATCAATATTTGGTTACTCTAGCATTTGTTGGTGCTCTTCCAACCCGGCTCACTAGCCTCGCTGATGGTTCCGTCCGCGTTCTTGGGGAGCCATCGATTTCCGAGACAACAGCTCACAGTAACGGATCGGGATTTGAGAATCTCCGCGGCAGAAAAAATCAAGGAATCCGCTTGGCTACCCGCGACCGACAGCGATCTTCCGTTTACTGCCACGGCAGCAGGCCAGAGGGTTCAGGTGAGCGCGATTAACCGTTCTGGGCGCGAGGCGCTAGGCAAGGTTCTTCAGGTTCTGGGCATTTCGCCCGAAGTGGCACCCAATCAAGAGTCTTGGCGTTTGCTCTTGGGCTTTCTCGAAAACCACTTCGAGAAGTTCTCGGAAGCAATTCCGCCGCAAGGCACCTCGCGCGAGGAGCGCGCCTCCCCTGCCGACAAAGCGAGAAGACAAGCGCTATATGACGAAAGGTTTCGCGTCGCGTTTGATAGCGTGCAAGACCTCATTTGGCTCACAAATGCTCAGGGTGGCATTTCGGCGTGCAATCAGCGCTTCTGTCAGTTCATGGGGCTCGGCCGTAGCGCCATCGTTGGGCGAGATTGGATCAAGATCGCCAGTCCGCAAGCTAGTGAATGGCTAGGCGTACCTATTGATGGTATGGTTCCCGGTGCATTTGGTATGCATTCGTGTTGGGCGCACTTTGCTGATGACTCATCTTATGCTTTCCTCGATACACGGATTTTGCCGATCTTCAGTGAGGCTGGCGATTTCGTGGGTCATGTTGGCATCGCGCGCGACCAAACTAGCTCGCGTGCTGCAGCATCGCAACCGAGCGCACCCCAGAATCTCGGCGAGGCTGACGTGGAAGCGCACGGGGTCATCACCAAAGGGCTTACTGCTGAGCTGAACGGCATCCTCGCGGGGATTCTGGGCAATCTATCTTTCTCTAAGGTCTCTTCTATAGTTGTGCCCGCTCTTCACAAATCTCTGGAGCAGGTTGAGAAGGCGGCTATGCGTGCGCAAAGCTTGGTAAGGCAGGTTGAAATGTTCAGCCACCAAGAGACCCCAGACCTGCGCCCATTCGCCGTCGAGTCTCTCATAGGACGTTTGCTACGGACCCTCCGCTCAGGAATGCCCGACGGGGTCGTGATTGACCTTGACATGAAGCGCGTGGTCCCACTGCTCCTTGCAGACCCCAAACATGTCCAACAGGTGATCTCGTATATTGCTCATTACGCTGCGCAAGAGTTGCATGGGCGCTATGGGTTCGTGAGAATTTCGGTATTCCAAGCTAATTCCAACTCGCAAGCCTCGGCAGATGTGGTTGGCGAACTCAATGCTGAACGCTCGGCAATGGTGTGCGTAAGAGTTTCGGCAGAACCCACCGCACTAGATGTCCAAGCCGCTGCACCCAGTTTAGAGACCACTGCTCGACCTGCTTTGTACTCGCCGCTTGGACTCGGATTTGTTCGCGACCTTGTCACAGTCAACCAGGGAGATCTGATCATTTCGCGCGGAGCGAAAGGCACTTCAGAGTTCCAGCTGTTCTTCCCATCTATTCCGAGCCACCACCCAGTTGCGGAGATGGCTCAGGGGAAACCGCTACGTCGTTCGACTCTCGCCCGTCCGCCTCGAAGCTGGCCTTCAGTTCTCTATGTGGACAGCGATCAGTTGATTGTGCTGTTCATGGAGCGTCTTGGCGAACAACGTAGCTTTCATTTGCGTGGATTTACACGTGCGCAGGATGGTTTGCGCGCATTAATGCTTGAGCCGGCAACCTTTGATCTTGCGATTGTTGATAGCCAGTTACGCCCAAACGGCGGGTTCGAGTTCGTTTCAGCAGCTCGCAACTTCAACCCGACGTTTCCGATTTTTATCGTGTCAACCTACATTGACGAGGACCTGATCGCGCGGTCACACGGCGCGGGTGCAACTGAGGTTGTATTCAAGAATGATATTGAGGGACTTGTCGCGCTCATCGCCAAGCACGATAAGTAGATGAGGCTCTCCCCGGTGAAGTGACGGCGGGTCCGCCGTGTTGCCTAGGAATGAGTTAGAAAGACTCCCTCGTGTATTGCACCCACTGACCGACGCAAGCCGGCGCAATTCTGGCTCCCCAGAGCAGACTCTCCGCCCTAAGGTATCGAATCTCTCCAGCGCATGGCTCGCGACCGGACCTTCGGATCTCTCTATGGGAGTATCTCCGTACCGAGAATTGAAAGAAGCATGGATTTACATGACTCGAAATGCCTGATGACGTGCAGGTTAGCTTGATTGGTAAGGGTATAGCTTCGCTGTCGTCTGTCAAAAGTCAACCAACCCTCGGCGGTAGATCCAAAGAACACGTAACGATCGGTCGCAAATTGCTTCAGTCTTTGGTTTGCACTAAAAATGGTGCTCAATGATTTTGTTTGCTCCTTTACGACCCCGGGCCAGATGACACCAAGTTTTGTCGTAAGTCCATTCGTTCTTTTGAGTAGTTTTTGGTAGTGCTCAGGAGCTTCCAAGTCAAAGTGGCTCCGAAAATTCATCTGCACGAACAAAAGCTCTGATTCTTTGCAAGGCGGATAGAACATTGCGATCTTCTTGGAGCCTACCATCTACCGACTGGAATCGGTTGGGGGGAAGAAAAGACATAATAGATAATGATATACGTATCATATAATGTAGTGTGGGTCTTTTCTTCCTCCTGCCGCAGACGCATCTAGGCATAGAGCGCTGCGTCCGATGGAATGCGGCACCGGATCGAGACCGCACGACCGTCTGATTGAATGCGATCTTCGCCTCGGCCAGCAACACACGGGGACAGAGTAAAATCCGTCGCTCGAATCTGTTGACCCGAAATGAACCAGCGCGATCCCCACTTGCCGATTGACCTTGCCGCAACGCCCGCGGATGTCCCCGACGTCCAAGGACGCCGCGACGAGCGCCACATCGCGATCGATCAGGTCGGCATCCGCGGGATTCGCCATCCGTTGCAGGTGCGCAGCGCAACTGGCGCGCAACACACCGTCGGTACGTTTGCAATGACGGTGCGACTGCGCGAGGACGTCAAGGGCACGCATATGTCGCGCTTCGTTGAATTGCTCGAGGCGGAGCGTGCCGCGCAAACGCCGCTGGATACCGCTGAACTACGCGCGCTATTGGCCCGCATGCTCGCCAAATTGGGTGTGGCCGAAGGCCGCATTGAAGTGGCATTCCCGTACTTCGTGGAAAAGACCGCGCCAGTGTCTGGCGTGAAGTCACTTCTCGATTACGAAGTCACACTCTCGGGTGAAGTGACTGCCGACAACACACATACATCGATCAAGGTGCTGGCACCGGTGACTAGCCTGTGCCCGTGCTCAAAAGAAATCTCCGCCTACGGCGCACATAATCAACGCTCGCACGTGACTATTCGTGTTGAAGCTCAGGACACGCTAAGTGTCGACGACCTCATCGCGCTTGCAGAGCGCGAAGCATCGAGCGAGCTCTACGGCATCCTCAAGCGCGTCGACGAAAAGTTTGTCACCGAACGCGCGTACGACAATCCGAAGTTCGTTGA
>JAJTHU010000277.1 GCA_021300055.1 Nitrosomonadaceae bacterium
GTGACGAAGCCCCGGTGGACGCCGACAGCAAAGACAAAAAGAAGAGCCGCGAGATTAAGATTAGCCAAATCCGTGCCGTCGCGGATTTCATGACGCTCTCGACACACCGCGATGGCTATCGCGTGCTGCTCATCCACCCCGCGGAGTCAATGAATGCCGCAGCGGCGAATGCGTTGCTCAAAACACTTGAAGAGCCGCCGCCGCGCTCGGTCATCGTGCTCGTCACTGACCAACTCGGGCGTTTGCTTGCCACTATTCGTAGCCGGTGCCAAAAGGTGCTGTTGCCTGCGCCCGACGAAGCCACTGCCGTTGCATGGCTTACCGAACGCGGCGTGAAAAACCCTGCCGCTGCGCTGGCAGCAGCGGGTGGTGGCCCGCTCAGTGCGCTCACCTACGCAGACCCCGAGTATCAGACTGCAAGGGCGAACTTCATCAGCGCCTTGGCCGACCCGAATTTGGACTTTTCGTTGGCTGCGCAGAATTTCGAGAAGCACGACCTCAGCGACGTCCTCGGTTGGTTGCACGCGTGGACGTTCGATCTCATTAGCAGCCGCATGCTGGGGCGTGTGAACTTCTACCGGGAGCACGCGAATGCGCTCGAGCGCATGGTTCGGCATGCTTCGCTCCCAAATCTGTTTCGCTACGAAACCGAGTTACGGCAGACGCGACGGTTGATTAATCACCCACTCAATGCCAGACTACTTATTGAGCAGTTGTTGATCGGCTACAAGCAAGCGATCAAGCCCACCCAATAAACACCGCAAGGCGCAAACTAAACGCTATGTCGACCGTCGCCGCCAAGCCTGCCGCAACCGACTCGCCCAAGAAGCAACCGAGCGTCATCTCGCTTAACCTCAAGGGGAAGAGCGCGCTTTACGCAGCGTGGATGCCCATGCTCAAAGGTGGTGGTCTGTTTATGCAGTCGACCAAAGCCCATCAACTCGGCGATGAAGTGTTGCTGATCCTCCAGTTTTTGGATGAACCGGTGAAACTGCCCATCACAGGCAAGGTGGCGTGGATCAATCCGCCGCATGCCGCGAACAACCGCCCACAGGGCGTCGGCATTCAGCTGCCAGACAACGAAGTTGGGCGTGAACTCAAGAAACGCATCGAAGGCATCTTGGCGCCTGTCGCCAAATCGGATCGCGCCACGCACACGATGTAACCCATCGGTGCGGCCGTGCGAATTTCTCAGCGAACAACGAAAGACTTAAACATGCGAGTAACGAACGTCGCCTGTCGAATGACGCTCGCTAGCGTAGGCGTCGCTACCTTGATGTTGATGGGCTGCTCTTCGGGTGTCACCGAAGAACAGAAGCAGGCTGCCGTGCAGCGGTGCATTGCAAAACAGGCCAGCAAGATGGGTTCAACCGAGGTGCGCGGCAACCCGACCCCTGAAATGCGCGCACAGATGGAACAAGCGATGGCCAACGCAAACGCTGCACTGCAGAAGATGCATCAGCAAATGTGCGAAAGGACCGTCGCCGAGGCGTGCAAGCAGAGTGCGAGCGCTTGCAAAAAGCTGGTGAGCGAAGGCTAGATTGCAGTGCAGCCGCGCGCATCGGCGCGGCGCAAGTTACTCGCGGCCCCGGCGACTTAAGCCCGCTTCTCCGCCTCAATGAGTTTGGCGCGGTCGAGCCATTTGCCCGTGTCGGGCGCTTCTGCTGCACGCAATTTGTCGATCAATGCACCCAGATCGCTGTCGATCTGCAACGACGCGCGGTGCTGCTCGCGCAGGAAACGCTCGCCATGCGCGTGATCCAAAAAGCCGATTAGTTGATCGAAAAAGCCTGCCACGTTCAGCAACCCGATCGGCTTCGTATGATACGAAAGCTGCAGCCAAGTGAGCGACTCAAACAGTTCGTCGAGTGTGCCATAGCCGCCGGGCAGGGCGATAAAGGCGTCGGACAACTGCGTCATCAATGCTTTGCGTTCGTGCATGGTTTCAACGACATGCATTTCAGTGACGCCCGCGTGGCCGACTTCTTTTTCCATCAGCAATCGCGGAATGACGCCGATGACCTTGCCGCCTTTGGCGAGGCAAGCGTCGGCGGCGACACCCATCAGGCCGACGCTGCCGCCGCCGTAGATGAGGGTGATGTTGCGTTCGGCGAGGATTTCACCGAACCGGTGAGCGGCTTCGCGGTATGCAGGGTTGCTACCAGGGGACGCGCCGCAAAAGAGGCAGATAGAATTGATCGCGTTTTTTTCTTTATTCATGTGCAAATTATAGGCGGTGGGATAATGCTGGCATGTTTATCGACTCACATTGTCACCTCGATTTCCCTGAACTCGTCGCGCAGCATGACGATGTCTTTGCGCTCATGCGCGCCAACGACGTCACCCACGCGCTCACCATCTCGACGACGCTCAAGACCTTTCCTGATGTGCTGCGCGTGGCCAGCGCGCACGACAATCTTTGGTGCTCGGCGGGCGTGCATCCCGACGAGCAGGTGGATGACCACGAGCCCAGCGTAGATGAGCTACTGCAACTCGCCGCGCACCCCAAGGTGATCGCCATTGGCGAGACCGGCCTCGACTACTACCGTTTGCCCGAGCCGCTCGATTGGCAACGCAAACGCTTTCGCACCCACATTCGTGCGGCCCGCCAATGCGGCAAGCCGCTCATCATTCACACCCGCAATGCGTCGACCGATACGATCCGCCTGATGCACGAAGAAGGTGCCGCTGAAGTTGGTGGCGTGATGCATTGCTTCACTGAGACGCAAGCCGTTGCCGAGCAAGCGCTCGAGCTCGACTTCTACATTTCGTTATCGGGCATCGTCACGTTCAAGAGCGCCAAGGACTTGCAGGAAGTGGCGCGTCATTTGCCGATTGAGCGCATGTTGATTGAAACCGATTCGCCGTACCTTGCGCCCACACCGCATCGCGGCAAGATGAATCAGCCCGGATATGTGCGGCATGTGGCTGAATTCATCGCGACCTTGCGCGGCATCAGCGTTGAGGAAGTTGCGCGCGCGACGACCGAGAACTTCCACAAGCTGTTCAAACTTGCGCCGCATTAGTGCGGCTTGGCGTTCCAACTTGGCGAAGCCAAAGTGTCCAGTTGGCGGGGTTTTTCAAGGCAAAATGCCTGACAAACCGCTTCAAATAGCGAGTTTTGCTCCCAATCCAATCCTTTCTGTCGCCCCACCAATAGCGGAATCGTTCCATGTCTGAAGTTACCCGCAGCCTGCTTGGCGTCGCTCTGCTGTTGTTCATCGGTTGGCTGTTCTCGATGCAGCGTCGCCAAGTCAACTGGCGCATTGTTTTGTCCGCGCTTGCATTGCAAATTGGGATTGGCGCGCTGGTGTTGTTTTCAGACGCGGGCAGCACGGCGCTCAAGGCGGTGGCCGAAGGTGTCACTGCCGTGCTGAAGTTCGGCAACAAGGGCGCAGAGTTTCTGTTCGGCGGCTTAGTGTCCGACAAGATGTTTGAAGTTTTCGGCGGCGCGGGCTTCATCTTTGCGTTCCGCGTGTTGCCCGCCATCATCTACGTCACCGCGCTCATCGCCGTGCTGTATTACCTTGGCGTGATGCGCTGGATCATCACTATTATCGGCACGGCCCTTCAGAAGGTGCTGGGCGTATCCAAGATTGAATCGTTCTGCGCCGTCACCACGATCTTCCTAGGGCAAAACGAAATGGGCGCGGCGGTGAAACCCTTTGTTGGTCAGCTCAAAGGGCCAACCATCTTCGTCATCATGACCTCGGGTATGGCGAGTGTCGCCGGTGCAGCGCTGGCGGGCTACGCAGGCCTTGGCGTGAAGATGGAGTACCTCATTGCGGCGTCGTTCATGGCGATCCCCGGTGGCTTGCTGTTTGGTAAGTTACTGTGCCCATCAACGGAAACTGAAGACATTCGCTTTGACAACATTCAGTTTGAAGAGAAGAAGCCCGCCAACGTCATCGAAGCGGCCGCAAGCGGCGCCGCGCTCGGTTTTCAGATTGCGTGCGCAGTCGGCGCGATGTTGATCGCGTTCATTGGCCTCATCGCATTGCTCAACGGCGCAGTCGGCATGGTTGCGGGCTGGATGGGTTACAGCGGCGTGAACATGGAAACCATCCTCGGCAAAGTGTTCGCCCCATTGGCCTACATGCTTGGCGTCACGTGGGAGCACGCCGCCTTCGCCGGTAACCTCATCGGCCAGAAACTCATCCTCAATGAATTTGTGGCGTACGTCGGGCTCGCACCATACCTGCAAGATCCTGCAAAGGTCGCCGCCGCCGGACTCATCGTTATCGACCCGCGCACGCTGGCGATTCTCTCGTTTGCGCTGTGCGGCTTTGCCAATATCGCGTCGATCGCCATCTTGGCGGGTGCGTTCGGTAGCGTTGCACCGCACTTGCGAGAGGTCGTCGCGCGTTTCGGCTTGCGCGTGGTGGTGGCCGCAACGCTTTCGAACCTCATGAGCGCGACCATCGCCGGCATTTTCTTGAGCGCGCGCTACTAACGCCGTCACA
>JAJTHU010000097.1 GCA_021300055.1 Nitrosomonadaceae bacterium
CGCCTCGATGAGTCGGGCATTGTCTACATCGGCGCAGAAGTCGAAGCCGGTGACGTGCTTGTCGGTAAGGTGACGCCGAAGGGTGAAACCCAGCTGACCCCAGAAGAGAAGTTGCTGCGCGCAATCTTCGGCGAGAAGGCATCTGACGTTAAAGATACGTCGCTGCGTGTGCCTTCAGGCATCTCCGGCACGGTGATCGATGTGCAAGTGTTCACGCGTGAAGGCATCCAGCGTGACAAGCGCGCACAGCAGATCATCGACGATCAACTCAAGGACTACAAGAAGGACTTGGGCGATCAACTGCGTATCGTTGAAGACGACGCGTTCCAGCGTATCGAAAAGATGCTCATCGGCAAGATCGCCAAGGGCGGCCCGAAGAAGCTGGAAAAAGGCGCCAAGCTCACCAAAGCGTATTTGGCTGACTTGCCGCGTCACGACTGGTTCGACATCCGCCTCACCGAAGACGACGATGCGCGCCAACTCGAAGCTTTGAAAGAAGCGCTCGAATTGACCCGTAAGGAGTTTGACAAGGCGTTTGAAGAGAAGAAGCGCAAGCTTACGCAGGGCGATGAATTGCCACCAGGCGTACAGAAGATGGTCAAGGTCTATGTGGCCGTTAAGCGCCGTCTGCAACCGGGTGACAAGATGGCCGGCCGTCACGGTAACAAGGGTGTGATCTCGAAGATCGTTCCTGTTGAAGACATGCCGTTCATGGCTGACGGTACGCCGATGGACATCGTGTTGAACCCGCTGGGTGTTCCGTCACGTATGAACGTTGGACAAATTCTCGAAACCCACCTTGGTTGGGCAGCGAAAGGTCTTGGCCACAAAATCGGCGCGATGCTCAAGGCGGGCGACGACGAAGCCAAGGTACGCAAGTTCCTCGACAAGGTTTACAACAACAGCGGTAAGAAAGAGAACCTCGACGAGCTTAACAGCACCGAAGTCATGAACATGGCGTACAACCTAACAAAGGGTGTGCCGTTCGCAACGCCGGTGTTTGATGGTGCCGCTGAGACCGAGATCCGCGCGATGTTGGATTTGGCCTACGACGAAGAAACGACTGCCAAGCTTGGCCTCACGCCAACCAAGACGCAAGTCACACTGCATGACGGTCGCACGGGTGAAGCTTTCGAGCGCCCCGTGACGGTTGGCTACATGCACATCCTGAAGCTGCACCACTTGGTGGACGACAAGATGCACGCTCGTTCTACTGGTCCGTACTCGCTCGTTACTCAGCAGCCGCTGGGTGGTAAGGCGCAGTTCGGTGGTCAGCGCTTCGGTGAGATGGAAGTTTGGGCACTCGAAGCCTACGGCGCGTCGTACACGCTGCAGGAAATGCTCACCGTCAAATCCGATGACACCAATGGTCGTACCAAGGTGTACGAATCGATTGTTAAGGGCGAACACAAGATCGAAGCCGGTATGCCGGAATCGTTCAATGTGTTGGTCAAGGAAATCCGCTCGCTCGCGATCGATATCGATCTCGAACGTTACTAGTCCTGCGACCTAGCCTACTGGAGAAAACATGAAAGCTCTACTCGATCTGTTTAAGCAAGTCACGCAGGAAGAAGAGTTCGACGCGATCAAGATCGGTCTGGCCTCGCCAGAAAAAATCCGCTCGTGGTCGTATGGCGAAGTCAAAAAGCCCGAGACGATCAACTATCGTACGTTCAAGCCTGAGCGCGACGGTTTGTTCTGTGCCAAGATTTTTGGTCCGATCAAGGACTACGAATGCTTGTGCGGCAAGTACAAGCGCCTCAAGCATCGCGGCGTCATCTGCGAAAAGTGCGGCGTTGAAGTTACCTTGTCCAAGGTGCGTCGTGAGCGCATGGGTCACATCGACCTGGCGAGCCCGGTCGCGCACATTTGGTTCTTGAAGTCGCTGCCGTCCCGTTTGGGCATGGTGCTCGACATGACGCTGCGCGATATCGAGCGCGTCCTGTACTTTGAAGCGTACGTTGTTGTTGACGGTGGCATGACGCCGTTGAACAAGTGCCAGCTGCTCACCGAAGACGATTACCTCGCAAAAGTAGAAGAGTATGGTGATGATTTCACCGCGCTCATGGGTGCTGAAGGTATCCGCGAATTGCTCCGCAAGCTCGACCTGCAAGGCGAACTTGAGCAGCTGCGCAAAGACCTCGGCAACACCGGCTCTGAAGCGAAGATCAAAAAGATCGCTAAGCGCATGAAGGTGCTTGAGGCGTTCTCGAAGTCCGGCATCAAGCCTGACTGGATGGTCATGGAAGTGCTGCCTGTGCTACCGCCGGATCTGCGTCCGTTGGTACCGCTCGATGGTGGCCGCTTCGCGACCTCCGACCTCAACGATTTGTATCGTCGCGTCATCAACCGCAACAACCGTCTCAAGCGTCTGCTCGAATTGAAAGCGCCGGAAATCATCGTGCGCAACGAGAAGCGCATGCTGCAAGAGTCTGTTGATTCGTTGCTCGACAACGGCCGTCGTGGCAAAGCGATGACCGGTGCGAACAAGCGCGCGCTCAAGTCGCTCGCCGACATGATCAAAGGTAAGTCGGGCCGCTTCCGTCAGAATTTGCTCGGTAAGCGCGTCGACTACTCGGGTCGTTCCGTGATCGTGGTTGGCCCAACGCTCAAGCTGCATCAGTGCGGTCTGCCGAAGAAGATGGCGTTGGAATTGTTCAAGCCGTTCATCTTCCACAAGCTCGAAGTTCTCGGCATGGCGACCACCATCAAGGCAGCCAAGCGCATGGTTGAGGCTGAAGAGCCAATCGTTTGGGACATCCTTGAAGACGTCATCCGTGAACATCCGGTGATGTTGAATCGCGCACCGACACTGCATCGCTTGGGTATTCAAGCGTTTGAACCGGTGCTCATCGAAGGTAAGGCAATCCAACTGCATCCGTTGGTTTGCGCGGCATTCAACGCCGACTTCGACGGTGACCAAATGGCTGTGCACGTGCCGATCTCGCTCGAAGCGCAGATGGAAGCACGCACGCTCATGTTGGCGTCAAACAACGTGCTGTTCCCAGCTTCTGGCGAACCGTCCATCGTACCGTCGCAAGATATCGTTCTCGGTCTGTACTACATGACCCGCGAACGCGTCGCTGCGAAGGGCGAAGGCTCGATGTTCCTGAACGTTGCCGAAGCACAGCGCGCATACGAAACCGGCCAGGTTTCGCTCAATGCAAAGGTGCATGTCCGTATCTCGGAAACGGACAAGGACGAATCAGGCGCGATCATCTCGCGCGTGAAGCGTTACGAGACCACGGTTGGCCGCGCCATCTTGTCGGAAATCCTCCCGCAAGGTTTGCCGTTCCCGTTCATCAACAAAGCGCTGAAGAAGAAAGAAATCTCGAAGCTGATCAATGCAGCGTTCCGTCGCTGCGGTATCCGCGAGACGGTTATCTTCACCGACCAGTTGATGTACACCGGTTTCACCTATGCGACGCGCGCTGGTCTGTCGATCTCGATCGACGACATGCTCGTCCCAGGTCAGAAGAAGGAAATCATCGCCACCGCCGAACAAGAAGTGAAAGAGATCGAGGCGCAGTACACCTCGGGTCTGGTCACGCAAGGCGAGCGCTATAACAAGGTCGTGGACATCTGGGGCCGTGCTGGTGACCAGGTCGCCAAGGCCATGATGGAGCAACTGGGACAAGAAGCCGTTACCACGCTCGATGGTAAGCAAACTACCCAAGAATCGTTCAACGCGATCTACATGATGGCCGACTCTGGCGCACGTGGCTCGGTTGCGCAGATTCGTCAGTTGGCGGGTATGCGTGGTCTGATGGCCAAGCCGGATGGCTCGATCATCGAGACGCCCATCACCGCGAACTTCCGTGAAGGTCTGAACGTTCTGCAGTACTTCATCTCCACGCACGGTGCACGTAAGGGCTTGGCGGATACGGCGTTGAAGACGGCGAACTCTGGCTACCTCACGCGTCGCCTCGTTGACGTGACCCAAGACTTGGTCGTCACCGAAGATGATTGCGGTACCGAAAACGGCCTCGCCATCAAGGCGTTGGTCGAAGGCGGCGAAGTCGTTGAAGCGCTGCGCGAACGTATCCTCGGTCGTGTCGCTCAGGGTGACATCGTGCACCCAGAGACCGGCAAGGTGCTCATCCCGTCAGGACAAATGCTCGACGAAGATGGTGTGGACGCAATCGACGCTGCCGGCATCGACGAAGTCAAAGTGCGCACACCGCTCACTTGCGATACGCGTTACGGTTTGTGCGCCAAGTGCTACGGCCGCGATTTGGGTCGTGGGTCGATGGTCAACGTCGGCGAAGCAGTTGGTGTTATCGCTGCGCAGTCGATCGGCGAACCCGGCACGCAGCTCACCATGCGTACGTTCCACATCGGTGGTGCTGCATCGCGTACTGCCGCATCTTCGAGCATCGAAGCGAAATCTGCGGGTATCCTCAAGTATCAGGCGACCATGCGCAGCGTCATCAACGCACGTGGTGAAGTCATCGTCATCTCACGCAGCGGTGAAGTCATCATTGCTGATGATGCAGGACGCGAGCGCGAGCGCCACAAGGTGCCTTACGGTGCAACCATGACTGCGAAGGACGGCGACAAGATTAAAGCCGGCCAAGGTCTGGCTACGTGGGATCCGCATACCCGTCCGATCATCACCGAGTACGCTGGCGAAGTGAAGTTCGAAAACGTCGAAGAAGGCGTGACGGTTGCCAAGCAAATCGACGAGACCACTGGTTTGTCGAGCTTGGTCGTCATCGATCCGAAGCGCCGCGGCTCTGCAGCCACCAAGGGCTTGCGTCCTGCCGTGAAGCTGGTTGACGCGAACGGCAAGGAAATCAAGCAAGCCAACTCAGATGCACCGGTTGCCTACACCTTCCAGATCGGTGCCATCATCACGGTGAAGAACGGTCAGCAGGTTGGCGTCGGTGAAGTCATGGCGCGTATCCCGCAAGAGTCGTCGAAGACCCGTGACATCACCGGTGGTCTGCCGCGTGTGGCCGAGCTCTTTGAAGCTCGCTCACCGAAGGACGCTGGTGTCTTGGCTGAAGTGACCGGTACCGTTTCGTTCGGTAAGGACACCAAGGGCAAGCAGCGGTTGGTGATCACTGACTTCGACGGAACGCCACACGAGTACTTGATTCCGAAAGATAAGCACGTCACAGCGCACGACGGCCAAGTCGTTAACAAAGGCGAAACCATCGTCGACGGTCCGGCTGATCCGCACGATATCCTGCGCTTGCAGGGCATGGAAGCGCTGGCGCGTTACATCACCGATGAAGTCCAGGACGTTTACCGTCTGCAGGGCGTGAAGATTAACGACAAGCACATTGAAGTGATCGTGCGTCAGATGCTGCGTCGCGTCTCCATCGTTGATCCGGGTGAGACCCGCTTCATCACCGGCGAGCAGCTCGAGCGCGCGGAAGTGCTCGACGAGAACGACAAAGCAGCTCGTGATGGCAAAAAGCCAGCCACGTACCACTACAACTTGCTGGGTATCACCAAGGCGTCGTTGTCGACTGACTCGTTCATCTCGGCTGCGTCGTTCCAGGAAACCACGCGCGTCCTTACCGAAGCCGCCATCATGGGCAAGAAGGACGATCTGCGCGGTCTCAAGGAAAACGTTATCGTCGGACGCCTCATCCCCGCCGGTACCGGCTTGGCTTATCACCGCAACCGCAAGCGCGTTGGTCCACGTGCCAGCTCTTCGTCAGCTTCGTTCGGCTTCGTGCTGGATGACGCCGAGGAAAAAGCAGCAACACCGGCAGAAGACCAAGCAGCTTAAGCCAAAGAACTGCTCGGGGCCCCGCCCTGATCAGCCAATGATTTCCCCGGCCGTTTCTTGACGGTCGGGGATTTTTCATTTTATAATCACAGGCTTCCCTGATTTTTTGCGGGTTTTCTGTCGGCCGGCGCCTCGCGCGGTGGATTTCGCAAATCTCGGATGACCTGTATTCGAACCCGGAGCTTCTCACCGTAGTGTGGTGAGCCAAGTTTCGAGCAGGAAACAATTTAGCCATTGACCCAGTCACTAATCCCGTGGCATTTCGTCGCGCGTGAAATAGAACGGATATACCTATGCCAACCATCAATCAGTTGCTGCGCAAGCCGCGTTCCAAAGTTACCGCCAAGAGCAAATCACCAGCTCTGCAAAACAGCCCGCAAAAGCGTGGCGTTTGCACCCGCGTGTACACCACGACTCCGAAGAAGCCGAACTCGGCGCTTCGTAAGGTTGCCAAAGTGCGCCTCGTCAATGGCTACGAAGTCATCTCCTATATCGGTGGCGAAGGCCACAACCTCCAAGAGCACTCGGTTGTTCTGATCCGTGGCGGCCGCGTCAAGGATTTGCCCGGTGTGCGTTATCACATGGTGCGTGGCTCGCTCGATACGGCGGGTGTTAAAGACCGCAAGCAGTCTCGCTCCAAGTACGGTGCTAAGGCGCCTAAGGCTGGCGGCGCTAAGTAAGCGCAGCAGCTCCTGCATTCAATTCAGTAAGAGGAAACAACCATGCCTCGTCGTCGCGAAGTTCCCAAACGCGAGATCCTGCCGGATCCGAAGTTCAAAAACGTCGAACTCTCGAAGTTCGTCAACGTGCTCATGACCGCTGGTAAGAAGTCGGTCGCTGAGCGCATCATCTACGGTGCCTTGGATCAAATCCAGAAGAAATCTGGCAAGGACCCGATCGAGGTGTTCAACACCGCGATCAATGCCGTTAAGCCAATGGTCGAAGTGAAGTCGCGCCGTGTTGGTGGTGCGAACTATCAGGTGCCTGTTGAAGTGCGCCCTGTGCGTCGCTTGGCTCTGTCGATGCGTTGGATCCGCGAAGCTGCGCGCAAGCGTGGTGAGAAGTCGATGGGTGCGCGTCTTGCTGGTGAATTGATCGACGCTTCCGAAGGTCGCGGTGCGGCTATCAAGAAGCGCGAGGAAGTTCATCGCATGGCTGAGGCTAACAAAGCTTTTGCCCACTATCGTTTCTAGACGGCGTTTTCTGCTGCGCTTGTTGATTCGTTGTCGTGGCCGCTTGCCGTAC
>JAJTHU010000106.1 GCA_021300055.1 Nitrosomonadaceae bacterium
CTAGGCAAGACCCTGCACGCGCATGGCGGGTTTCGATTCGCCGTGTTTGCGCTACGCGGCGGTCGTGCACCCGAACTAGATCAGCCCGAGGTGCGCGAGTGGATTGGGCGCTTCCTTGGGCGCATCCACGCACTGGGCCGCGAATCAGCATTTACACAGCGCCCGACGCTTGACATCGAGACCTTCGGACGTCAGCCGCGCGACTACCTAGCCAACTCTCCCTTGCTTCCAGACACCCTACGCGACACATGGCGCAGCGTGGCCGACCAAGCCATCGAGGGCATTGCGGCGTGCTACGCCCGCGCCGGCGACGTCAAACTAATCCGGCTGCACGGCGACTGCCATCTTGGGAACATTCTCTATACCGATGCTGGCCCGCACTTTGTCGACTTCGACGATTGCCGCATGGGACCAGCGATACAAGATCTTTGGATGCTGCTGTCGGGCAGCCGCGACGAGATGACGCGCCAACTGCGCGATGTGCTCGATGGCTACGAGGATTTTGCGGACTTCGACCGACGCGAGCTTCACTTGATTGAAGCGCTACGCACGCTGCGGATGCTGCATTACTCATACTGGCTGGCGTCACGCGCTGATGATCCTGCCTTTCAGCGCGCGTTCCCGTGGTTCTTTGGCGCAGATGCGCAGCGCTACTGGCAAAATCAGATCCTGGCATTGCGGGAACAAGTGGCCGCGATGCAAGAACCACCGCTACAACTAATACCGTGAAACGGAACTGACCATGAGCATGAAACTTCAAGACCTCCACAAGAACAAAATGCTCAAGACGGGCAACGCGATGAAGCATGCGGGCACACCCGATCGCTTCGGCAAGACGGCCGCCGCCCCTGACCGGAAAGAGCAGCGCAAGCTCGATCAAGCAGCAGGCTTGGTGCCGTTTGCGTGTAAGTTGCCCAGCGCGCTTGTGGCGCAGTTGCACACCGAGGTCCAAACGCGCGAAACCAACATGAACGAGTTGGTTGCAACCCTCATCACTCAAGGGCTTGCTTCGAAGACCGAAAAGACCGAAAAGACCGAGAAGCCTGCGAAGGCTGAAAAGGTCGCGAAGCCTGCGGCGGCCGAGAAAGCTGAAAAGGCCACCAAATCGACCAAGAAATAGCGCAATGGGTAACAAGGGTCGCACAGGTCAAACGCTGTGGCGCTGAAGTCCACTGTTTGCAAGGCAACGCTCAATGTGGCGGATGTCGAGCGCAACTACTACGCTGAACACCCGCTCACCATTGCCGTCCATCCGTCTGAAACCCCTGAGCGGATGATGGTGCGCGTACTCGCGTTTGCGATCTGCGCACATCCACAGCTTAGCTTTGGGCGTGGCATTTCCAGCGACGACGAACCAGCACTCTGGCAGCGCGACGATACCGGGGCCATCCAGCGCTGGATTGAGGTCGGTTTGCCGGACGAACGACTACTCAGACGAGCACGCGGCCGAGCCGACGAGGTGCTAGTGTTTGCCTATGGCGGGCGCGCGGTTGAAGTGTGGTGGCAACAAAACAAATCAGCCATCGAGAAACTTAGCGGCGTGCAAGTACTCGAAGTACCGCTCGAGGCGAGCCGTGCGCTCGCCGCCATGGCGGCACGCAATATAGCGCTGTCCGCGAGCATCACAGGGCATCATGTTTATTTCAGCGACGCGAACCAGAGCGTCGAACTCGAACTCACGGTACTCACCTCGCGGAACGAGTGAGGCAAACGGGTAAGGTAAATGCAGTGAACGCATTTGACTCAAGCGCAGCACCGAACACCGACATCGCGCATCAGCCGCACATTTCGCTGGTCATCCCCGCCTATAACGAGGCCGCGCACTTGCCCGCGCTACTCGATTCGGTGGAGGTTGCCCGCCAACACTATCGTCGTGGCGCCCACACGGTTGAGGTCATTGTTGGCAATAACGCCTCGACCGACGACACGGCCAACATCGCGTTAGCGCGAGGCTGCCGCGTCGCACATGTCACCGAGCGACGCATTGCCTGCGCGCGCAATGGTGGCGCCGCGTTGGCGCGTGGCACGATCATCGCGTTTATCGACGGCGATTCGCGCATTCATCCCAACACCTTCAACGTGATTGAAGAGCACCTCACCGAGCGGGTGGTGGTCGGCGCAACGAGTATCGACCCCGAACGTTGGAGCTGGGGGATTCGCGCCACCTGGCTGCTCGCCACCATCATGACGTGGTTCATGCGCATCGACGCAGGCGTGGTGTTTTGCCGACGCGCGGACTTCGAAACCATCGGTGGCTACGACGAAAGCCTTGATTACGCCGAAGACGTTCAGTTCCTGATCGACCTAAAGCGCCTCGGCAAACCGCGCGGGCAAAAATTTTTCCGCGCAGACATGGCCAAAGCCATCACCTCGGTGCGCAAGTTCGACAAGTTCGGCCACTGGCACTACTTCACGCATATGCCGCGTGTGGCGTTTTGGATGGTGATCAACCGTTCACGCGCGCATGACTTCACGCAGCGGTATTGGTACAAGGATCGTTAGTTCCCTAGCGAGTCATTTCACCAACAAAGCCATTCCTGCTTTGGCAGCAGCCTTATCGAATGTGACACTGCCGGTACAGCCGCGTTGCGCGCAAAGCCGTTCGATTAGGCAATCCGCGAAGTCCGCTTTGCCTGTGGCAAATGCGCGCACCGCCTGCCAGACCGTCTCGGCATCATCCACGACTAGTTGCTTGGCCCTAAGTAGCTGCGTGATTGTGGTCACCACGTCCTCGCGCGTCGCGCCGTAGCGTGATTCCATGACCCAAACCAATTCGACAATCACCACGAGATTCAAGAAGCCTGGCGTGGTTGCCGTGCAGCTCTTTTCGATGAAGCGTGTCGCGATAGCGGATTGTTCCGGATCATCCTGCGCGATGTAGCGCACGATGACATTGGTATCGATCCCGACGCTGCCCCTCATCGGCACTAGCCCTTGTAGCCCGCGCCGCGACGCTTGATCGTAAGCGACATATCTTCAATGCTCACAGGGTCTTTGGGCTTTTTAAGCAAGCCCTTCAACGCGCGGACGTCGTCCGTCGCCACCTTCAAGAGAAACTCTCCGTCGGCGACTTCGACAAACTCCACACGGTCGCCGGCGGTCACGCCTAGGCGCTGGCACACGTCGGACGGGATAGTGATTTGGCGTTTGCTCGTAAGCGTCGCGGTAGACATGGCGGCTCCTTACAAAAAGTGAACCTCCTTACTATAGCACAAGGCAAACCACCTGCTTCGCCTTACCGCACCCCCGTTCGCATCACCGCTGCTACAAGGCTTCGATGAACTTCACGTCCATCAAACCACGCTCGCTACGCTCGTACGGCGTCTTGGTCGCCATAAGCTCTTGAACCATCTGCAAACCGGTTTTCTCGCACGGCGGCAGTTCTGCGTCGCTCGTGGCGATTGGCGTGACACGGTCACCCCAGCGGATGAGGTGCGCGGACAGCGTTAGCCCGGCACCGAACGCCGGGATGAGCACGAGGCCGCCTGGCTTCACGCGTCCGGCTTCGAGCGCCTCAACCAATGCAACGGGCGCGGTGGCCGCACTCATGTTGCCGTACTTGTGGACGGTCAAAAACACTTTATCCATCGACGCACCGGCGCGTTTGGCCACCGCTTCGATGATGCGCAAGTTCGCTTGGTGCGGCACGATGACGTCAATGTCATCGATGGTGACGCCCGCTTGCTTAAGCACATCGACGCAAGCATCGCCCATCCCCGTCACGGCCTTCTTGAAAATCTCCTGGCCATCAAAATCCCAGCGCGTATCGCCATACCAAACACCGGTGTTCGAATAGAGCGCACCCTTGCCGCGTACTCGCAGCGTTTGCCGCGCGTCGGCATAGCACTGCAGTTTTTGCGCAATGACGCCCTCGGGCTTGTCGGTCGCCTGAAACACCGCTGCGGCGGCACCATCACCAAACAGCACAGCGACGTTGCGGTTGCTCCAGTCCATAAATTTGGAGATGTGCTCTACACCGATGACCAACACGTTCTTGGCAACGCCGGACTGAATGAATGCCGTCGCGGTCGACATGCCATACAAGAAACTGGTGCAGGCGGTGTTGACGTCCATGGCCGCTGCCTTGTGCGCGCCCAGCTTGGCTTGCAGGCCTGATGCGGTATTGGGGACGTGCTCGTCAAAGCTGCAAGAGCCGTAGATGATGAAGTCGAGTTCTGAGGCGTCGAGCCCAGCGCAAGCAAGCGCACGTTTTGCGGCAACCGTGGAAAGCTCAAGTCCAGCGACGTGTGAAATGCGCCGCTCCTTCATGCCGGTGCGCTGCACGATCCAGTCGTCGTCTGTTGGCAGAAAGGTGGCGAGGTCTTGGTTGGTGAGGACGGCGGGGGGCAGGCACTTTCCCCAACCCGTAAGCGCAGCGTATGTCATTTATCTTGTCTCCAGAGGCGCTTCTTTGCTGAAACGACGGCGCTAAACGCAGGGCACTTGGGCGTCGGCGCAGCGTCGTTCATGAGCGGGTGCGAGCAAACAGTCGAACGCGCATTTTCCCGCAAATCTGCCCCCTGCGTGGCATCCATTACGGATGTCAAAGTCGCCTATCCACGGGCGTTTTCAGGCATTTTGCCCCAAAATGCGCGCGGATTGGCGAGTTTGACTTTGATGTGGGCCGCCTCGGCGCAACGTCCACTACCGCCCTTGGAACTTTTGGCGGCGTCGGCGGGAACCCTCCAAAATCATGCCTATCCGATGACGCAAATGGCTCTGAGTGACGTGAACCTTGACCTCGATTTGCTGAGGCGCCTACGCGCGGGCGACGCCCACGCGATGAGTGCGCTGTATCAGCGGCATCAAGGGCCGCTCTACCGTTTTGCACTTTTGCGCTGCGGTTCTAGCGAGCTCGCGGCCGATGTGGTGCAGGACGTCTTTGTCGCCCTCATCGAGAACAAGCTCGCGTTTGACCCCGCACGCGGCAGCCTCGCCAACTTCTTGTTCGGCGTCGCGCGCAATTTCGTGCTCAAGCGTGAAGAGGCACAACGCCGTCACCTGCCGATGCCGTCCAGTACCGATGAGGACGGGGAAACGATCGACATCGACTTACTCGACCCAGCACCGCTACCGGTGGAGTCACTGCTCGCTAGCGAACGCGCCGAAGCGGTCCGCACAGCGCTGGCGCAACTGGCGCCGCACTACCGCGACGTGCTGAGTCTTTACGAGATGCAGGACCAGTCCTACGTCGAGATTGCGCATATCTGCAATATCGATGTCGGCACCGTGCGCTCGCGGCTTTCCCGCGCACGCGCGAAGTTGCTGGAACTACTTTCTAGCGCCGCAGCAATACAGCCGAGTGGCAGCGACATGGCAGGCCTCGGCAAAAACACCGCAGAGTCCCGCAGTACCAGTCGCTCAGCAAGTCAGTAAGCCACCTATGCAATCACGGAAGTAACGATGAACACGACCGACGATACCCAAAAGAATGCTTTGCTCGACGCAGAACTGGCGCACCTTCGCCAAGAGATGCGCACCCTCGAAGCGCCTGCACACCTCGAGGCCGCATTGGCCAAGCGGTTTGCTAAGCAGCATCGGTCAGGTGGTTGGTGGGGACATGCTGGTCAGTGGTTTGCACCCGGCGCGGCGGTGGCGTTGTCGCTATCAGTAAGCGCGTGGTTGCTGTTTGCTCCGAGTGCGGCGGTGCTTAACAGCCAAACCAACCAAGCCGCAGACGCATTTAACGCAGGCCCATTCATCGCCTTGCAGTCGCTCGAACAAATCGCGCTGGAACCAAACCCGCGCATCGTCGAAACCCAAGTACCTAAGATGATGCTCGCTGGCCTCGGCATTGCGGTGGCACCGGAATCGGCCAACGAATCGCTTCGCGCGGAAATGCTGGTGAGCGCCTCCGGGCAACCACTTGCCCTGCGGCTGTCGAGCGCCGACGCGCCGCGTTAGTCATCTAGACAGCTCATCTGTGCACTATTCCCCAACAATTCAATCCCGAACTTCAGCAGCGCGTGGCGCCCCACGTTCATCCCACGCCGAAAGGACCTCTATGTTGACTCTCAAGCAATCCGCAATCGCTCTCGCCGTCGCCGGTGCTCTCGTCGGCTACGCGCACGCCGATACGGGCGTTTCGTCATCGCAGCCTGCTCACGCTGATGTCGTGTTCAGCCAGTCAGAGCAAATCGTCATCGAGCAGCGATCCTCGGAAGGTGGTGAACCGAAGAAGACCGACCGCAAGTTCGTGATTTCCTCCGGCCCCGTAGAGCACGTCGAGCGCATCCAACTCTCTGGCATGCCGAGCGCGGGCGAGATCGATGTCATCGTCTCCAACGCACTTTCGTCTGCGTTTGCGCGCGTCGATGGCGCCGGCATGAAGATCGGCGGGCGCACCGTCAAGAATGCACCGTATGCAGCGGAGGTCATCAACGAACGTGTGCAGACCTTGCCCGATGGCAACCAGATCGTTAAGCGCTCCACACAAGTGACCTATCGTGACAGCGCTGGACGTACGCGCACGGAAGTACGCAACGACGCTGGCGAGCTACGTTCGATCAACATCTTTGACCCGCTCGAAAACAAGCGTTACGTGCTCGTACCGAGCACCAAGACGGCCGTGCGTTCAGGTGCGCCGGGCGCTAGTGGTGATCTGGAGAAGCGCGTCGCCGAACTGCGCGAGCGCGCCAAGGCGATGGCCAAAGACGGCAAGAGCACCATCATCGAACGCGGCAATCCTGGCGAAGAGATCATCATCCAACGCATCGAGTCGCCAACCGGTGCAGGTGGCTCCTCGGTACGCGAGGAAGTAAAGGTCAATGTGGTCCGGACCGCGGGCACTACGTCGTCAACGCGCAGCGGTTCACTCATCGCACCAGTACCGCCTGTGCCACCCGCACTACCAGTACCACCCGCCCCACCGGCGCCGCCGCTGCCACCCATCCCGCCCGTGCCGCTCATCGATCTACACCATGGCATGTCAGGACTCGCGCCCCTCGGCCCCTTGTTCTCGTCGGCCAACGACCGCAAGTGGGCCGCAACCGCGACGACGCGTGAGCTCGGCACGCGCGATTTCGACGGCGTGCGCGCTGACGGCAAGCTGCGCAGTTACACCATCCCAGCAAACGAGATTGGCAATCGCAACCCGATTACGGTATCGACCGAAACGTGGACGTCCCCTGATCTGCAAATCACGGTGTACTCAAAACACAGCGACCCGCGCAGCGGCGACGTGATCTACCGGCTAAACAACGTCAAACGTACTGAACAGGCGATGAGCTTGTTCACGATTCCCGACGGTTACAAGGTGACCGATACACCAAGCGTATCGTTCTCCACCACGAGCAAGTAAGCCAATTAGTCGGGGCTGCTCAATCCATGCGCATTCCGCCGCGCTTCGGCGCGGCGGCGGCGCGACGCCGGTTGAAAGATTTGCCGGAGCGTCCCCATCTTTTCGCGCCATGTAAGGCCTTCGCTGGAAAGTGCTTCCATGAAGTTCGCAAGACGCCGCGAAATGATGACGGTGTAGAGCGCCAAGAATGTGGTTGGAATGAACACCAGCACAAAAACAATAGTCTTCCAGAGCGTAGAAAGGTCCGAGTGCGAGAACAAGTTCATGCCAAGGAAGCCTGTCACCACCGTACCCACCATGCCGCACGAAGAGACCACGGTCAATCGCATCGCGTTGTCGGTTTGCTTGCGCGTGCGGTCCGCATCAAGATACTCGTTGATGTCGCGCGCTTCCTCGCGCACTTCGTTGTAAAGCGCATCTGAACCGAGTTGATGCGACCAGCGCTTGAAAAAATCGCTGGCTTGCACTTGGTTTGAAATCTCGTGGAACCAGTAGCGGTGATTGAAACGCAAAAAGACCTCAAGCGTTTCGCGCACGTGCTTCTTGAATTGCTTGACCGACTCGTAATCGCGCACGTTCAAGCGTTCGACCGCGCGCGAGAAGCGATTTGACAAGGCCAGCAGCGCCGCTTTGTTGAAGTTGGCAATCAAGCCAATCTGGTAGAACTGGTGGCGGAATTGGCGCAACAGCAACCCATCACTTGAGGCCTGCGTGATCATGGCAAAGCCAACGCCGCAAAAGAAGTAGCGAGTACGCATATGCGCTTCTGGGTGTGAAGGGTCCCAATAGCGGTCGTAGCAATACTCGCGCTCAAAATCTGCCAAGAACCGCTCCGCATACGGTAGTCGATCGGGCGCTCCCCACTTCGCCGCAAAGCCGATCCGCACCATCTCGCCACGCGTAAGTTTCGTCGGGTCGTCGAATGACAGATAGCTCATCATCGGGATGCGCTTGTTCTCGATCTGGTGGTACTTGATGCTACCGCCCGGGAGGTAAGCAGGCACGAGCGGTGAGAGCAAAAACTCCCAGTGCATCGATAGTGGCGTCTGGCGTTCGGAGCGCACGAGATCAACAAATTTGTCACGGTCGCCATAGTCTGACTGCGACATGAGTTCACCATCCGCGTCGCGGAGCGCAACGCGAAACGGACAATGCGCGCCTTGGCCCAAGCTGTCCCACGCTGGCGCATACGGGCGGCCGAGTCGATCGATGAGGTCCACCACATCGCTCAGGGGGATATCACGGCCACGTACCTCGAGCACCGCAACGGCCACATCAACGTCGTAGAAGAAGTACAGACGCGAGCGCATCACCTCGAGCGTGATCATCGGTGCGTCACGCGTAAGTTGCACCTCCGCGCTGTGAATGTCGTTGCGCGTGAAGGCATAGAGCGACGACTGTGCGCCGCGCCCTTCATCACCAACGCCGTACAGGAACCTTTGCACGTACGGCAGGAAATACACGAACTCCTCGTAACCCGCGACGCAAGATTCGTCTTCAATCAAAAGCGTATCTTCGACGTATTTCCAAGGCCCTGGATTTCGCTGCAGCATGTCCCAGTAGTGCACGACATCCGCACCAGGCTCACGCTTGAGTGGTCGAAGGGTCACCGGCCAGAGCAAGGTGTGGTGGAATTCGCGAACGATTGTGGCGTCACTCATGGCTGACACTTTTGACGGAATCTGCGGCTTTCGGGCTGAAGGGAGAGGCGTTGACGGCATGTTACCCGTTAGCCGTTACGTCTTGTTTCAATTTGATTGCTATCCGCACCCTGCTAGCACCAGCCTTTACCCCATGGAGATGAGATGTTTTCGCACTAAGTCAATGATTCCCTCACATTGAACCACTAAAATTGCAGGACTCCTGCTTTACCGTTGTTCGCCTATCCTGGCCAAACCCCGCTCCGCGCACGTCGCTTAGCGACCTGCCCTTGAGCCGCAATTTGCACGAATACCGAGCGCGTTTACTCGATGCGCGCTGTTGAACGTGCCACCAATCATGCCCACCCAAAAAGCCAATCTCGTTTTGCGCGCCGCCGTTGTTGCTGCGTGTTTCTCCAATGCTGTTTCGTTTGCACAAACTGCACCACCCGCTGAGCCAACGACACCTGCAAAACCTGCCCCCGCGGCACCAGGCGCTCCTGCCGCGGCCGGGGCCCCAGCCCGACCAAACGCTGCTACCACCGGTACGCCACCGGCCGCAGGGCAGCGTCCAGCCGCGCCAGGACAAGTGCAGGGGCAAGCGCAGGGGCAAGGTCAGCGCCCCGCGCAACCCTCAGGACAGCCTTCTGGCAAGACTGAAACCATCGAGGTCACTGAGCGACGTAACGCGAATACGGAGCGTCGTGATGCCTCTGCATCGAAGATCATCATCACGCGCGAGGACATTGAGCAATACGGTGACTCGAACCTTGGTGATGTCATGCGTCGTCTGCCAGGCGTGACGGTCGGCGGCCGTCCGGGCCGAGGCGGCCCACCTGCCATGCGCGGCATGGGCGGCGGCTTTACGCAGATCCTCATCAACGGTGAGCGCGTATCTCCGGGCTTTTCGATTGAGCAGATCACGCCTGAAATGGTCGAGCGCATCGAAATTCTACGCGCACCAACCGCGGAGACTGGCACCCGCGCGGTTGCTGGAACGATTAACGTGGTGCTGCGCGAACCGCTGCGTCAGCGCAACAACGAATTACGCGGACAGCTGGTTGAAGAACGCGGCCGCATCTCTCCAAACCTTTCGTTTTCGCGCAACGATACGCTAGGCCCAACGGGGACTTACAAC
Organism: Nitrosomonadaceae bacterium; assembly: GCA_021300055.1. Taxonomy (GTDB): domain Bacteria; phylum Pseudomonadota; class Gammaproteobacteria; order Burkholderiales; family Usitatibacteraceae; genus UKL13-2. The sequence continues at coordinate 10,079 of JAJTHU010000106.1, forward strand.
ATCACCGTATCGCTGAATCGCGAAGACCAACTCACTGACACGGCGACCAAGACGCTCTACACCGACATCCCCTCTGGCCGCGTGAATCTCGCGCAGTCGACCGAGAGCACTTCGCATCAAGAGCGCAACGGCGTATTCGCCACCAGCCGCTTTCAGTGGCGACTTGGCCCCGGTGAGATGTTCAGCATTCAGCCGTTTTTGGTGCACAACAAGTTCACTAACGAATCGAACGGCACCTTGGCACAGCAAGTTGGTAGCGCACCTGCGCCTTACGCAACCGCGGCATCAAAGACTGATGGGACCTTCAACGTCGCTCGCGCAATGTTCATGCTGAACAAGCGCCTCGCACCGACGCTTCGCATGGAACTGCGCGGTGGCGGCGGACAATTCAGTTCCGACACCAACTCTGTGCTGCGCGAGCGTGCCGCCAACGGCAATACGGTATTGACCCAAGCAACCGATAGCGACACCAAGGATCGTTCGTGGAACTTGGTCGGCAAACTTTCCTACGCGTGGCTCGACGGCAAACACAACCTAGTGACGGGTTGGGAGTACGAGGACGTCAAGCGCACCGATAGCAGCACTACTTTGCTGAACGGCGCACCGCTCCTCACTGACTTTGGTACGGACATCAACGTCGAAACCAAACGCAAAGCCCTCTACATTCAGGATGAGTGGGATCCTCATCCACAGTTCTCTACCTATGTCGGTCTGCGCTGGGAAGGCATCGAAACCAAGAGCCGGACCCTCACAAGCCCGGTGAAGAACACGAGTAGCGTACTCAATCCGCTCGCCCACGGCGTCTGGCGTTTCGCATCGCCAAGCCGCGACCAAATCCGCGTCAGCCTGACGCAGTCGTACCGCGCACCGAGCACTCAGAACTTGGTGGGCCGCCCCTCGCTCAACACACTGTTCCCGGTGCCCGGACCGAACACTTCGGTCACGCCTGACCGTGCGGGTAATCCAAGCTTGAAACCAGAAGTTGCCAACGGTATCGATATCGCTTACGAAAACTACCTCGAGGGCGGCGGCATCATATCGGTCAACGTCTTCACACGGCGCATCAACGATTTGATCCGCAATGTGACCGCGCGCGAGAACGTCACATGGGCGAGTTCACCGCGTTGGGTAACGCGGCCGCAGAATCTTGGGAAAGCAGTAACCAGCGGCGTTGAATTCGACGCGCGCTTCCGTCTGCCCGAAGCAATCAAGAACGCACCGGCTATCAATTTGCGCACCAACCTTTCGATCTATGATTCGAAGGTCGACTCAGTGCCGGGGCCGAACAATCGCATCAACGAACAGCCGAAGATGACCGGTAACCTCGGTGCGGACTATCGCTTCCGCGGTACGCCGTTCTCGATTGGCGGCAACATCAACTGGACCCCTGGATTCGAAACGCGCTTGACCGATAACCAACTCAGCAAGACCGGTACCAAGCGCGTGATCGAAGGCTATGGTTTGTGGACCATCAACTCATCTGCCAAGCTACGCCTCACCGTCGCAAACGCTGCGCCGCGCGACTTGATCACCAGCAACATTCTCACGCAGGGCAACGAATCGCAGTCGGTAACATCCAATGGCAAGACCGCGCGCTCCGTTGCATTGCGGTTGGAAGTCCGCCTCTAAGCTGTCCTTCAGTAACGTCCGCTGGACTCAGCAGATTGCGCGATGCTTCATGGGGGAATAGACTGCTCTCATGAAGAGCGCACCGATGCTACGCGTTGAGCAGGTCAAGGTTCGCGAGATTTCTCTCGCACAGCCCTTGGATTGGCTGAAATACGGGTGGCGCGATCTCACGCAATGTCCACTGGTCAGCCTTGCGCACGGACTCGTCGTCACGCTATTCGGTACGGCGCTCTTGGTATTGGGCCGCGATCACTTTTGGTTTTTGGCAGGGGCGTTTTCGGGTTTCCTCGTTGTTGCACCACTTCTCGCAACGGGCCTCTACGCGCTGAGTCGCGCGATCGAGCGCGACGAGCCGGCCAACGGTGAGTTGCTGCTTCGCACATGGACGCACTGGGGCATCAATCGGCGTAGTGACCCAACGAGCTATTGGTGCTTGGTGCGTTTCGGCGCACTGCTTGCCCTCGCCGGCACCGGTTGGGTGCTCACTTCAGCTGCATTCATCACCATCTTTGCGCCGCAGCCGATCAACAATCCGGCTGACTTCATTCAGCACGTCGTGCTGGCACGCGATCACTTTGTGTTTGAGTGGTGGCTCGCGCTCGGCGGCGCGCTGGCCGCGCCGATGTTCGCTTCGAGCGTGATCTCAATGCCATTGTTGCTTGATCGGCAGGTCACTGCCTATCAAGCCGTGTTGGTGAGCTGGCGCGTGGTACTGGCAAACCCGCTGCCCATGGCACTGTGGGCGGCACTCATCATGCTGCTGACACTCATCGGCTTCGCCAATCTGCTGGTTGGCCTCATCGTTGTGATCCCAATTCTGGGTCACGCAAGCTGGCACGCCTATCGAGATTTGGTCGACGTGAGCGCCTTGCCTCCACGCATCGGGCCAAATGTCGGTGATGTCACCGGCAAGGATGTACCGTGATCTTCGGCTTCACGGAGGCGCAGATCTCGTGGTTCGGGCTCACCTTCGGCGTGGGCGCGTTCATGATCTACATGGTGTTCATCATCGCCCAACTCGCGTGGGAGAGCAAAGCGGGCAAGTTCGGCACGTTCGTGTTGTTCCTCGCGCTCGGCTTGGGCTTCACGGGCTTCGTTGCCAAACTCGTGCTGCAGTGGCTGCTTGAGAAGTGATGTTGCCGCCTCGCGCGCGGCATGCTGTGGGTCCTAGCCTACTACCCCATCGCGTCGCAACTGGGCGCGCTCGTCATCGCGATAGCCAAGGCCCCTGAGAATTTCATCGGTATCCGCTCCCAGCGACGGCGCACCAGTACGAATCGTTGGTCGCGCCCCATCAAGCGTGAGTGGCAGCGTTGGCGTCATGGTGTCGAGCGGTCGATCTGCGGTGCTGCAATCAGCGGGCACGTGCATCGGCGCGAGCCCACCGCTGGCAAGCAGGTGCGCATCGTCGAACAATTCATGAGGCTTGGTGATCGGTGCAAAAGGCAAACCAGCCGACTCAAATACGCTAGCGATATCGGCTGCCGAACGCGACGCCAAGCGCTCGCGCAAGATCGGCATCAACCAGTCGCGCGCCTCAACGCGACCGATATTGGTCGCAAGCCGTTGATCCGATTTCAACTCCGGAAATCCAAACGCATCGCAAAAAACTTCCCACTGCGTGTTTGACACCACTGCCAGAAAAATTTGCTCGTCATTGGCAACGGTGAAGACATCGTAAACACCCCACGCCGAGATACGCGACGGCATCGGCGCAGCCGCTTTGCCTGTGACCACGTACTGCATCATGTGCGGCGCCATCAGGAACACGTTGTTCTCAAACAGCGCACTGGCCACGTGCTGGCCTTTGCCGGTTTGGGCGCGTTCGTGCAGCCCTGCCATCGCACCCATCGCGCCAAACATGCCGCCCATGATGTCGTTGAGCGATGCACCTGCGCGCAGCGGCCGCCCTTCTGGGCCTGTCATGTACGCGAGCCCGCCCATCATTTGCACGACTTCATCCAGCGCAGTGCGGTGATCGTAGGGGCCTGGCAAAAAGCCTTTGTGAGATACGTAGATCAAGCGCGGATTGCGTGCCGAAAGCGTCGGGTAGTCGAGGCCGAGCTTCTGCATGTTGCCGTCACGGAAGTTCTCACTGAAGATGTCGGCGCGATCGACCAACTTCAAGGCGATCTCACGCCCGCGCGCATCGTCCATGTTCAGCGCCAGACTTTTTTTGTTGCGGTTAAACACCGCGAAAAAGCCTGCGCCAGAGCCGGGAATGCGTCGCGTGTTGTCGCCCTTGATGGGCTCAACCTTAATCACTTCCGCACCAAGGTCACCCAAGATCATGCCGCAGCTCGGCCCCATGATCATATGGGTGAACTCGACGACGCGAATACCCTGATACGGTGAGGCGGACATCTACAACTCCGTTAACGAGCCGTCGGCATGGGTTGAAATGCGGGGTCGCCAAACTGCCACAACAAAAACGAAAACACGTCGGCCGTTTCGGCGTTGCGCTGATTGCGCGAACTACCGACACCATGACCCGCGTCGTAGTCCAAACGCAGCAGCACGGGCTTGGCGTCACTAACGCTTGCGTTGGCCGCGTTGAGTCGCGCGGCCATTTTGGCGGATTGCCAAACTTCCACGCGAGGATCGTTCACGCCGTGCATGAGTAATACAGCGGGATAGCGCGTGCCCTCCTTGACGTGATGCATCGCGCTCATCGCCAGCAAGCCCTTAAAGCCTTCTTCGTTTTTCACGGTTCCAAACTCGGGGATGTTTGGTGGCCCGTTAGGTGTGAATTCCATCCGCAAGGCATCGAGTACCCCAACGGCCGGCACTACGGCTGCAAACAAATCTGGCCGCTCGGTCAGCGCGCGCCCAACAGTGATGCCCCCCGCGCTGCCGCCTTGAATGCCGAGGTGAGCAGGACTGGTGAAGCCTTGCGTAATCAAGAATTCCGCGCAAGCGATCATGTCGCGCCAAGTGTTGGGCTTGGTGGCTTTCTGCCCGCCACGATGCCACGCCTCGCCGAACTCGCCACCACCACGCACGTGGCAGGTCGCGAGGATGCCGCCACGCTCAAGCCACGCGAGGTTGGTCGGCACGAAACTCGGCAACTGCACGATGCCGTAGGCGCCATATCCACGCAATAGTGTGGGGTTGTTTCCATGCAGCATGGTCGATTTGCGGTACACCAGCGACACCGGCACGATCACGCCGTCTTTCGCGGTGGCCTTGAGGCGCAACTCGACGATATCGGAGAAATCAACATTGCTACGCGGATGCAGGGGTACCGGTGTGATGTTGCCGGAGCGCTCTGCCACCGTGACGTAGTGTGGTGCGCTCGTCCAGCTCTCAAGGCGCAATAGCGCACCACTGCGCGACGGTGATGTGATGAGCTGCCGAATCGCTAAATCGAACTCGAGGCGCACAAACTCAAGCTTGCCGCCGCTGAAGACATTGTTCGAAAAGTTCAGCCGCTGCAGGCGGTCGACACCCCCAACCATTTCGCGGATGTAGAGGGCGTCGCGCGCGACTGCAATTTGTGCGAGTACCGTATCACCATGCGGCACGATGGTCGTGGCCCCCGCAAATCCGACCGTGGTGCTGGCGGGCGCGGCGGCGATGCCACCGCCAGGTGAGACACTCATGCGTACCACTTTGTAGCGTGGTGCATTCTTTTTCGTGAGCAAGTAGGCGACGTTGTTATGCAGCACGAAGCTCGTCACTTCATCCGCAGGCTGCACCACACGACGCCATTGAATGTTCGGCGATCCCAGGTCACCTGCTGAAGCGACGTATAGGCTGATTTCACGCGCGTCACCATGCTCAACACGACCGACTAGGTTGCGGCCATCAGCGGTAATGCGCACGCTAGGGATGTCGATATCGGCCAGTCGAACACCACTGACTCCGTTACCAAATACCAGTTCGTCCCGCGTAGCGGGCCGACCAACCACATGCCGAAACGCTTGGCTATTGAGATAACGATTCTTTGCGGCACCCGCGACGGGCGGTGGCAATCGGTTGTAAAAGAAACTCTTGCTGTCAGGTGCCCAGAAGGTTTCATCGGCAAATCCGATTCGGTCGATCACCAGTCCGGTCTCACGGATTTGTACCGCCCCCACTTCAACCAAGCGAAGGCTCGTGTCCTCTGATCCACCCGCAGCAACACCGAGCAGCACATAGCGTCCGTCGGGAGAGGCAATGAAGTAGTCCAACGACAATCGGGCACCGGCACGCGCTGAAGCAGCCGCGACATCGAAGACGCGTCGCTCAGTGCCCGTGAACCCATCGCGAACGTACAGCGCACGATTACTCATGCCCGGCGCGAGCTTGTAGTAATACAAGCGTGGCCGTGTGTCGCTTCCCGTGATCTGCACACCGCTAACGCTCGTCAACCCTTGCGATAGATCGTCAATGCGTCTTTGCATCGCCGCGCGACCCGGAATGCTGTCGAGCACTTGGCGCGCATGCGCGCTCTCGCCGCGCATGAAGGCCACCACATCCGGATTGCGGGTGTCCTCCATGTAGCGATAGTTATCGGTGACCGCGGTACCGAAGAACGTTTCAGTGACGGGGCGAACCGGCGGCACAACGCGGCCGGGCGTCACATCACTTGGCTGGTTGCTCGACAAGGCCACGGCGGGTGTACCGGTGGCAGCAGATTGTGCGAAGGCAATTGGCCCAGCGACGATTTGTAGCAAGGCGGTTTGCACGAGCATCAATGCGCTCGCAAGGGCGTAACGGAGTGTATTCACGTCAGTCGCTGGTAATCAGAAAGCGTGAACGCTATCACGTTCATGCCCAGAATGGACAAGCGTCGCCAGTTACCGACGCAAGCGCCCCACCTTGGGCGCGGAGCCAGAAGGTCACCAGTCGTTTTCGACGATACTTGGTCGCGGGTTTCGCGAAGCATGCTTCGCGCGCGAACTAGCCCAAAGCACATGCAAGTGCTGCGGGAGTCGTTACCAATAATTTTCAACAATAATGTGCCCCGGCGTCAGGCGGCGATTCATGGCGAATCCACGTCCCTTCAGCAAGGCGCGCATGGCCTCAACCATTTCAGGATTGCCACAGAGCATGAAACGTGACCGCTGCGCGTCAAATGGCAGATCGGCGGCGCGTTCGAGCGCGCCAGACTCCGTGAGAGTGGTTAAGCGGCCGTGCAACGTGCCATCGGCAGTCTCTCGCGTAAGCGACTTGATAAAGCGCAAACGGGCCTCCCCTTTCGCGTGACTCGCTGCGAGCGTTTCGATTTCCTCGACGTATGCCAAGTCGCGCGCCTCGCGCACCGAAAGCGCCAGCACGATATTGCGAAAACGCTGCCAAGTGCTGCGCTCACGCAGCATGGAGATATAGGGCGCAAGTCCGGTGCCAGTGCCCATCAGCCACAAATCGTCTCCATCCTTGAAGCGATCGAGTGTCAGAAAGCCCTGCGCGGGCTTTTCCAGCATGATGGTTTCGCCCACGGCGCGCCGCGCCACACGCGCTGAGAATTTCCCGGTGGGCAACACGACCAAGAAAAACTCCAGAAACGCTTGGTCTGGCGAGGAGACGATTGAGTACGCGCGCCAAGTGGTTTCTGGCGTCACACCTTGCTCGACAGCCTCATCCTTTAAGCCGATACGCGCGAACTGACCCGGCAAGAAGTCGTAGTCACTCGGCTTAGCGATGCGAATCGACAGCAGATGGCTATTCCACTCGTGACGCCAGAGTATCGGTGCTTCGGTGATTTTTGCGCCACCAGTCGAGGGGGCAATGTTAGGAGCGGGGGCGTCAGACATGAATGAGCAAGGGTCGCACGTTGTACGCCGTTGCAAGTGCGTCAGCGCATGAAGGAAAAGCGGAGAAGGCAAAAAAAGCAAACGCGCGGAACAAAATCGGCAACGTAAACGATCATGCTTTCGTGCTGCGTGAGTTCACATTTTACGCGGCGTCACCTGCATGTCGGTATTTCAACGCAAAACTCAAGCATTGACGGGCACTTTCAGCCAAAAATGCCCGAAAGAACGCGCCGATTGGAGGGTTTTTGTGTGGCTGTTCAGCTCGAAAACTGCAGGGACGCCAAGTGCGCATAGAGCCCGTCCTCGGCGATCAGCGATTGATGCGTTCCCACGCTCACCATGCGGCCGTGTTCGAGCACCACAATGCGATGCGCAGATTTCACGGTTGCCAAGCGATGCGCAATGATGATGGTGGTGCGGCCTTGCATGAGCTTCTCCATGGCAAGTTGCACCTTGCGCTCGGACTCGGCATCAAGGGCGGAAGTCGCTTCATCCAACAACAATACGCTGCGGTCAGCCAAGAACGCGCGCGCGATGGCGATGCGCTGGCGCTGTCCGCCGGACAAGCGTACGCCACGCTCGCCCAGAAACGTATCGAAGCCTTGAGGCAGCGTGTCGATGAATTCCGTCGCGAATGCTGCGTCGCAGGCCGCGCGCACATCGGCATCACTCGCGTCGAGTCTGCCGTACCGCACGTTGTCAGCCACGCTCGCCGCAAAGATCACCGGGTCCTGACTCACCAACGCGATTCGGTTGCGCACATCGCGAAGCGCGGCCTCGCGAATATCAACGCCGTCGAGCAAGATGCGCCCCACGTTGGGATCGTAAAACCGCAGCAGTAGCTGGAATAACGTGGTCTTACCCGCACCACTCGGACCGACCAAGGCGACAACCTCGCCAGGTTGGATGTCGAGGTCGAAGCGATCAAGCGCGGCTTGATCAGGGCGCGAAGGATAGTGGAAGGTCAACGCTTCGACGCGGATATGTCCGCTCACGCCGGGACGCGCCGTTGGCAACGGTGAGGGCCGTTGCGGATCGGCAACTTCGGGATGTGTATCGAGCAGTTCTCCTAGACGCTCAGATGCGCCCGCCGCGCGCATCAATTCACCGTACATTTCGCTGACCGCAGCGGCGCCGTTCGCAACCACAATCGCGTAGAACACAAAGGCAGAAAGCGCACCGGCGGTTATGGTTCCGGCAATCACGTCGCGGCCACCGACCCACAGAATGCCGCCGATAGCACCAAACGCGAGCACGATGACCGCCGCGATCAATGCGCCTTGTACGCGCGCTTTGGTTTCGCCCACGGTAAAGATCGCTTCTACAGCGCGTGCAAACAAGCGCTGATCGACTGGCTCGTGCGCATAGGCCTGCACCGTACGAACTTCGTGCAAGGTCTCGTCGATGTAGGCACTCGCGTCGGCGACGCGGTCAGTGGCCTGCCGCGACAGCGCGCGTACGCGGCGTCCCAGAATCAAGATCGGCGCCAACACCAAGGGAATCACACACACCACCAACAAAGACAGCTTGACGCTGGTGATGAACATCATGACCAAGCCACCCAACAGCAACACAAGGTTGCGCAGTGCGAACGAGAAAACACCGCCGACCACGTTTTCGATAGCACTCGTATCGTTGGTCAAACGAGAGATCACCTCACCGGTACGCGTGCTCTCATAAAAGCCGGGAGATAGCGTCAACAGATGATCGAACACCGCGCGCCGCACATCCGCAACGAAGCGTTGGCCGAGCCATGTCATCAAGTAATAGCGCGTGAAGGTCGAGACGCCGAGCACAGCGAGCATGATGAGCAGCGCAATGAGCGTCTGATCGAGCGTCGCCGCGTTTTGCGCGGAGAAACCTTGGTCGATGACGTGCTTTAGCCCCTGTCCGATCACCAGGACTGTGCTGGCCGCAACACCAAGTGCCAGCATTGCCACCACAAAGCGCCACTTGTAGGGCGCCAAGAAACGCAGCAAGCGCCATAGCTTGCGAAGATCCGCTTTGGGGCGTGTTTGAGAGGAGCTAGATGCAGCAGCAGAGCTTGCGCTGGCGGCAGGCGCTGCCGCGGACGTGGGGGACGTTGAACTCACCCATGAATTTTATGGGCAAAGACCGCACTTGCCGCGGCCCCGCGAAGAATTCAATCGAACTGCCCAGCGAACGGCTGAGCGCCCCGCCGGATGTTGAACCGGGTGGCGGCCTAGCCGCCCCCGCCGGATGTTGAACCGCGTGGCGGCCTAGCCGCCCCGCTTGAGCGCGGGCCTTGCGACCGTGCCCGAGACCGAGAAGTTGGCGCGATCTTGCGCAACGTTCGAACGGATTTCGGCCTGCACGTTGCCGCTCAGCGCGCCTGAGTTGGCAACGATGCCCACGCTACCGCCTGCGAATAGCACGCCACCCGACAGCTTCATGCCTTCGAGGCGCACGACACCATCGCTCACGCGCAATTTTCCGGTGAGCTCGGAAAACTTCGTTTGCCCGCCCACGCTGCCGGGGTTGCGCATGGCCTGCACAAGGTCGATGTTCGATATCGAGCCATCGCGCGCGGTGAAGTTGCCAACGATGGTCGGTTGTTCGAGCAAGCCACCGACCGATGAAGCGGCGAGCGTGACTGCAATCGCGCCCTCAACCTTACCCGTGGTGGCAACCACTCGCGTGAAGGTGCCAACAATTTCATCAATCTTCGCCCGCTCGACATTGAATTCACCGGTCGCCACAATGCCTTTGCTGAGATTAACCTTCGCGCTCCCTTTGAACGAGCCTTCAAACAAACGCGCCTCTGCCTCGGGGAAAACGATGTCATCACCGAGCCAAGTGCCCTTCAAAGTGAGCGAGGAGATCGGAATGCCGCCCGCCATCTGTGGGGTCCAATTGCGCGCGCTGAAATCGATCTTCCATGGCTGTTCACCTGCCTCATTCGCGGGGACTGATGTGTCACGCACGGCATCCAACGTCCACTTGCCGTCGCGCGTGCGTGCGGTGGCGCGCGTAACGCGACCTTTTTTGTCCAAGCCAATTTCCGCGTCGAATACTTCGATACCTACGCCACGCAGTTCGGTCTTCACGTTCCGCAGGGTGATCGTGTCGATCTCGAGCGCGTCGCCGCGGTTGTTGGCGTCGGCCCACTTGAGCGCGCGCGGAAGCGCCTCGAGCGCAATGGTGACGTCATTAAGTTCCATGCTCTGAACGACAAAGCGATCACCGAGCACCGAACCAATGTCCATGTTGAGACGGCCGCTCGCGGCTTTGGCGTCGTAGGCTTTGCCGAGCGCGAGCTGATCAAGTTTCACGTAGGGCGAAGGAAACAGTGCAACGCGCAGGCGTTCAGATGAGACATCATCGTGAATCCACTGAGCAAGCGCTTTTTCTAGACGCGTATTGACCGGTGTCAGCGGCAAATAGTGCAAGGCTGCCACGGCAGCCAGGCTCAAGCCGAGCACACCGAAGACGATAAGTCGGCCAACCGGGATTTCCTTGCGCGGCTTGTAGCGCTTGCGTTTGCGACCCTCAACTTCTTCAACAGCTTCAGTGAGCTTGTCACGCTCTGCCTGCTCCGCGAGCTCCTTGAGTCGCGCGACCTGCGCCTGACGCTGCAGTTCAGCAGCACGCTCGTCCGCATATGCCTTGGCCTCGGCGCGCTCACGCGCTTCGCGCTCCTCCGCGAGGCGTTGTTCAGCGAGTTGTGCAAGACGCTCCTTTTCGGCAACCTGCTGCGCCACGGCCTGCGATGCAATCGCGCGCGCTTTGGCTTCGCGGCGCGCGCGTGTTTCTGCCTCCTCGCGCGCGCGACGCTCTGTTTCCAATTCTGCGGAGCTTGAGTTGGCCGCCGCTTGTGCACGCTCTTGCGCTTCAATGCGCGCTTGGGTTTCTGCCGCGAGGCGCTGCTCCATTTCGGCTTGTGCCTTTTTGCGCGCTTCGGCTTCTTCGCGCGCACGCGCCTCGAGTCGTCGAGCACGCAATTCGTCGGCCTTAGCTTTTTCAGCCAGTGCCGCTGCCGCTTGCGCGGCAGCCTTGGCCTCCGCATCGGCCTTTTGCCGTGCCGCCGCTTCCTGTTTGGCGATGGCCTCGTAGCGCTCGCGCTCGGCTTCGGCTTCACGGCGTCGTGCTTCGGCTTGCTCTTCGGCGACGCGACGCGCGTCCTCCTCGGCCTTCAGACGCACCGCGAGCTCCGCTGCCTGCTGTGCCGCAGCCTGCGCTTGGGCTTCAGCCATACGACGTACTTGCTCTTCGGCTTTTGCTTTCTCGACCGCAATTTCCTGGAAACGTGCCTCCATCTCCGCACGCAGGCGCGTTTCTTGTTCAGCCAGCATCTTGCGCGCTTCTTCTTCAGCACGCTGCTTAGCTTCGGCTTCAATCTTGGCGAGCGCTTCACGCTCAGTGGTGAGTTGCTCTTCTAGCTGGCGGCGCGCTTCGTCTTGTGCTTCAACGATCACCGCTGCTTCCACTTCAGCACGCGCGCTTTCTTCGATGTCGGACTTCAGCAGCTCTTCCATCTCTGCGCGGACCTTGGCCTCGATCTCGGCCTTGAGCTGTGCGCGCAGCGCTTTTTGCGCTGACGCGAGTTCTTCATTTTGGCGCTTTGCAGCTTCCTCAGATGCTGCGCGCGCTTCGGCCAAGGCCTTGGCCTCGGCTTCCATCTTGGTTCGTGCGGCGGCAAGCGCCTTGGCTTCTGCTTCTGCTTTCGCGC